>CANQWP010000124.1 GCA_947627585.1 uncultured Clostridia bacterium | reverse complement strand
CCTCGTCAAAGCCGACATATCCCGGTGGTGAGCCGATAAGTTTTGAAACAGTGTGGCTTTCCATATATTCGCTCATGTCAATGCGAATGATGTTGTTTTCGTTGTCAAACAGCGCTTCGGCAATCGCCTTTGAAAGTTCGGTCTTGCCCACGCCGGTTGGCCCCATGAAAAGGAATGAACCGATTGGTCTCTTGCTGTCTTGCAGTCCCACGCGTGCGCGTCTGATTGCTTTTGAAATGGCACTGATGGCCTCGTCTTGCCCGACAACGCGCTTGTGCAAAATTTCTTCCAAATGCAAAAGTTTTTCTTTTTCGCCCTCGGTCAGTTTTGTCACAGGAATGCCCGTCCACTTTGAGACGACTTCGGCAATTTCGTTTTCGCCAATTTGACCACTGCCCTTTTTCTTGACAATCGTGTCGTTTTGGCTTTTAAGTTCGTTCTCCAAGTTGATGATTTCGGACTGAAGTTTTGCCGCTTTTTCATAGTTTCTTTGAAGGCTCGCCTCGTCTCGGCTGGCCGAAATGGACTTGATTTTGTCCTCAAGTTCTCGAATTTTTTGAGGTTTGAGCGTGAAGTTGACTTTGGCGCGGCTGCACGCCTCGTCAATAAGGTCAATCGCCTTGTCCGGCAAACTGCGGTCGGTGATGTATCGGTCCGAAAGGTTTGCGGCGGCGGAGATGGCCTCGTCGGTGATGATGATTTTGTGGAACGCCTCATAGGTGTCTTTCAAGCCCTTCAAAATCTCGATGGTCTGCTCCACCGATGGCGGATTGACCATAACAGGCTGAAAACGGCGCTCGAGGGCCTTGTCCTTTTCGATAAATTTGCGATATTCATCCGTCGTTGCGCCAATTGTTTGAAGTTCGCCGCGCGCAAGATATGGCTTGAGCATATCAGCTGGGCTGGTCTCGCCTTTTTCGCTGCCCGCCTGCGCAAGCGTGTGAATTTCATCGATAAACACAATGATGTTTCCATTTTGAATGATGGTCTCAATCGTGTCTTTCAGTTTCTCTTCCATCTGTCCGCGATATTTTGTTCCGGCCATGAGCCCGCCAATTTCAAGCGCAAAAATGCTCTTGTCCTTGATTTCGTCCGGCACGTCGCCGCTTGCAATGGCCTGCGCCAAGCCCTCCACGACCGCCGTTTTACCCACACCGGCCTCGCCGATAAGACAAGGATTGTTTTTGGTCTTTCGGCACAAGATTTCGACCAAGCGCTGAATTTCCTCTTCGCGCCCAATCACCGGGTCAAGCTTGTGTTGGCGCGCTTTGAGCGTGATGTCGCTGCCCATCTCCAAAAGTTTTTCCGGAAGCGCACTTGCGCCCTGTGAGTTCGACGAAGCGACACCATCATCAATCTTTTTGCTTTTCTGTTCGCCGGAAGAAACTTGCATGCTTGAAAGCAATTTGCTCTTCACTTCGTCAACGTCAAGATTGAAAAAGTTCTCCAGCATGCGTGTGGCGTAGCAACTTTTGTTTGACAAAATGGCAAGAAGAAGATGCTCCGTGCCGATGAAAGAGTGACCAAGGTCCATTGCGATGGTCTGCGCGATTTGGAAGAGTTCTTTTGTGCGCGGCGTCAATTCCACGCTTCCAAAAAGCGAAACGCCACTTGCGCTCTCTTCAAAAATCTCAAAAAGCGCATTTTCTGTGACGCCATATGACGAAAGAAGTTTTGATGCAGTGCAGTCCGACACGCTGACAAGTCCATAAAGGATATGTTCCGTGCCGACCAAGTTGCTTCCAAAACGCAGTGCAATTTTGCTTGCGTTTTTGATGACTTTTTCAATGCTGTCCGAAAAAAGTCCGCTGTTTAATGCCATTTTTCACCTCCAAAAAACGACTTTTAGGCCATTTTTTTGACAAGTTCTTTCACTTTCCTATTTATATACTCACTTCTCACGCGATTTTCCTTGCTGACTTGCGAAAAATTTTCAAGTTCTTTCAAATTTGCGCTGCAGCCGTCCACAAAAAGTTTCTCAAACGCCTTTTTGTCCTCAATTTTCAAAAAGCCCAGCGCCTGCCCAAAGCGAAGAAGCGAAAGCTTTTCAATCATCTCTTTTTCGGAAAGAAGATGACAAGTTTTCAAAACGCCCAGTGCGCGAAAAATCTCGTCCACAAGTTCGTCGTGCTCTCTTGCAAGCAAATCTTCGCGTGCTGAGAGTTCCATTTGACAAATTGAGAAAACATTTTCCGACACCTTGTCCAAAATTTGCTGCTCCGAGAGCCCCAAAGAATTTTGATTGGAAATTTGATAAAATCCAAAATTTTCCGTGCCCTCGCCATAAAGCCCCCGCGCCGTGATGCCTTCTGTGCGCGCGTCTTTCAAAACAAGGTCAATGTCCGCCGTGCGTTCAAGCGCCGGCAAGAAAAGCATGACGCTGGCGCGCATTCCTGTGCCAAGATTGGCCGGACTTGATGTAAGAAAGCCAAAATCGGAAGAATATGCCACGTCCACTTCGCTCAAAAGCGCATCGTCCAGCGCTTTGATTTCCTGCTTTGTGGACTCTCTGTAAAAAATATGTGTCAAATGATCGATTCGTATCATCG
>CANQWP010000123.1 GCA_947627585.1 uncultured Clostridia bacterium | reverse complement strand
GGCCCAGCATGATTTTTTCTTCGTCCTCTTCGCGCGCGGAAAGCGTTTCTGCCGTCACTGTGCCGTCGCGATAGTCCGCCAAATTCCCCGCATTTTCGCTTCGCACGCCATCAAAAAACGAATGTGCCGAAAGGCCAAAGCCCAAATATTCCCCGCGCTGCCAATAGTTCAAGTTGTGCTGACTTTCATATCCCGGAAAGGCGAAGTTTGAAATTTCATATCGCTCCATGCCGGCATCTTGAAGATAGGTGGAAAGTTTGTGGAACGCGCTGACCGTTTCTTCGTCCGAAAGCGGCACAAACTGCCCGTTTTTTATCATACGAAAAAGCGGGGTGTTTTCATATACTTCCAAAAGATAGCAAGAGACGTGTTTCACGCCGAGCGCCAAAAGTTCTTTGGCATCTTTGCAAAGTTCTTTCCCCGTTTGCCCCTGAAGTCCGACAATCAAGTCGCACGAAACATTGTCAAAGAATTTTCGCGCCAACTTCACGCGCTCGAGTGCCATTTTTCGATCGTGCAGTCGGCCTATTTGCGCGAGAGACTTGTCGTTGAGCGTTTGAACGCCGATGCTGAGCCTGTTCACCCTCAAACTTTTCCATTTTTCAAGTTTATCCAGCGTAATGCTGTTTGGATTGGCCTCCACAGTGAACTCCGCGTTGTCATAGACATCAAAATTGTCAAAAATTGCCCTCGTAACCTTTTCGAATTGCGCCTCACTCAAAACGCTTGGCGTGCCGCCGCCAAAATAGATGGTCTTGACGACATATTCGCCCGCGACGTATTTTGCGCGCCGTTCAATTTCGGCGCAAAGCAAATTCAAATATTCTTCTTTTTCATAATCACTTGCGCAAAAAGAATTGAAAGCGCAATAGGTGCACTTTCTTTCGCAAAACGGAATGTGGACATATATCGAAATTTCTTTTTTCATCTTCGCTACATTTTTAAAATTTTTAAAAATTTTTCTTTGCCAAGTTTAAATTATTTTGTCTTTTTCGACTGCCATTTTTCTCAAAAACTTTTCAAAGTTAGAAATTATATCTACAATATCTCGTGTATTATGTCGCATATTACACATCATCTTGTGTATTATGCAATCATTTGTCTTCATCAAGTTTCAAAATGCTCATAAAGGCTTCGGACGGAATTTCGACCGAGCCGATTTTGCGCATGCGCTTTTTGCCCTCTTTTTGCTTTTCAAGGAGTTTGCGTTTTCGTGTGATGTCCCCGCCATAGCATTTTGCGAGCACATCTTTTCTCATTGCCGAAATTGTCTCGCGCGCAATGATTTTGCTGCCGATGCACGCTTGAATTGGCACTTCAAAAAGTTGGCGAGGAATGATCTTTTTCAGTCGTTCGGTCAACTCTCTCCCGCGATTGTAGGCCTTGTCACGATGCACAATCAGCGACAGCGCGTCGCACTTTTCCCCGTTCAGCAAAAGGTCAACTTTCACAAGTTCCGCCCGCTCAAAGCCGGCAAACTCATAGTCAAAACTTGCATACCCCCTTGTGCGCGACTTCAAACTGTCAAAAAAGTCATAGATGATTTCGCCCAAAGGCATGATGTATGTCAGCTCCACGCGCTTTTTGTCCAAATATTGCATGTCCTTATATTCCCCGCGCTTGTCCTGGCAAAGTTCCATGATTGACCCCACATATTCCGGCGGAGTGAAAATGCTCGTGCGCACAATCGGCTCTTCAATGCGGTCGATTTCCACCTGCGGAGGCAAATTGGAAGGGTTTGAGACCTCAAGCATCTCGCCATTTGTTTTGAAAACATGATAAGAAACGCTTGGCGCTGTTGTGATGATGTCCAAATCGAACTCGCGCTCCAATCGTTCAGTGATGATTTCAAGATGCAAAAGCCCCAAAAACCCACATCTGAATCCAAAGCCCAGCGCCGAAGAAACTTCCGGCGAAAATTGCAAGCTGGCGTCGTTGAGTTTAAGTTTTTCGAGCGCGTCTTTCAAGTCGTTATATTTCGCACCGTCCACGGTGAAAATGCCGCAGAAAACAACGGGCTGAACTTCTTTATATCCCGCAAGCGCCTCGCTTGTCGGCTCAGCAGCTGAAGTCACTGTGTCGCCCACCTTCACATCGGCAATCGTCTTGATTGAAGCGGCAACATATCCAACACCGCCGGCAGAAAGCTCTTCGGTCTGTTTGGTGTTTGGCACAAAAATGCCGACTTCGGTCACTTCAAACGTCTTGCCGGTTTGCATCATCAAAATTTGGTCGCCCGCTTTCACACGCCCATCAAAAACACGAATAAGGCAAATTGCGCCCTTGAAATTGTCATAGTGGCTGTCAAAAATCAGCGCTTTGAGCGGTTTTTGGTCGTCGCCGCTTGGCGCAGGGACTTTTTCGACAATCGCGCGCAAAACATCTTCCACATTTGTGCCGTCTTTCGCCGAAATGCATGGGCAATCGCTCGCATCCAGCCCAATCACATCTTCAATTTCCGCTTTGGCGTCCTCAATGCGCGCGGACGGCAGGTCGATTTTGTTGATGACCGGCACGACTTCAAGATTGTTGTCAAGCGCAAGATAGGTGTTCGCCAGCGTCTGCGCCTCAACGCCCTGTGACGCGTCCACCAAAAGAATTGCGCCCTCG
>CANQWP010000122.1 GCA_947627585.1 uncultured Clostridia bacterium | reverse complement strand
TTTTTCAGGTCCTTCACGCCCTGTCTGATTTTGTCAAGACCAAGATTTTTGTCCGGGTCAAGATCAAAGACCATAAAATCGGGTTTTTCAAGCGTTTTTGTGTGACTTCCCCACATGTGAAACTCCAAAGTGCCAAGTTGCACTTGTTCCAAAAGCCCGGACTTGTCTTCAATTGAAAAATATTCTTTCTTCTCCCCCTCATCGTTTTCGATCAGGATTTTTTTGATGCCTTTGCTTTCAACTGTCGGGTGCTTTTTATAAAATCCTTGCAAAAGCGAGTTGTGACAACGCACAACGCTTAAAACGCGCCCCTTCATAAGCGGAAGCATTCTGCCCGCGACAGCGTCATAATATTGAGCGATTTCTTTCTTTAAAATTCTTGGTTTTTTGAAAATGATTTTTTCTGCATGTGAAAATTCAATGCCATCAATTGAAAAAACGTCTTTTTTGTCACTTTTTTTGCTGTTTTTTTGAATTTTTTTGCTCTTTTTCTTGTTTTTTGATTGTTTTTCAATCTCAAGCACAACATCTTGAGGGGCTTTATCCACCCTCAGTCCTTTGAAACTCGCCTGCCTCAAAATGCCGTCTTTTGTGATTTCCGCAAATTGAATTTCTGCGACGAGTTTTGGCTTAAGCCAAAAAATTTCGGTCTCTCTTTTTCCGTTTTCCCGCTCCCGAATGGACGACCACATTGTCTTTTTTGTGACAAGTTCCAAGATGTTTTGTTCAAAAAACGGGCTTTTTCCCGTCTTAATTTTTTCAAACTTCTTCAAAAGGTCTTTTGCTTCTTGCTCGTCAAAGCCCGTGCCACATTTGCCCACAAATTTCAAAATTTTTCCTTCAAAATAGCCCAAAATGAGCGCGCTCAAATCTTTTTTTTGAGATTTCAAAAAGCCGCCAATCACAAATTCTTGACGCTTGTAGCATTTGATTTTGATCCAATCGTCATTTCTTTCGCCAGCATATTTTGCTTTTTTCCTCTTTGCCACAATGCCTTCCAAACCCATTTTTTCCGCGGCTTTAAAAAACTTTTGCCCGTCGCCTTCAAAATGCTCGGCAAATTTCAAATTTGGGCAAGAATCAGCTTTTTTTTGCAGCAAATCTTGCAAAATATGTTTTCTTTCAAGAAGCTGAAGTGGCCGCAAATCTTTTCCGTCCAAAGCCAGAATGTCAAAAATCATAAAAAGCGCATCATTCGTTTTTCCATTGCGCATAACGTTTTGCAGAGCCTGAAAATCGGGACGCCCCTTTTCGTCCAGCATTATGATTTCTCCGTCAAGCACCAACGCTCTTACGTCGGCGAGATTTTTGACATTTTCAGCAATTGTCGGAAATTTTTGTGAAAAATCAGTGTGATTTCGCGTAAAAAGTTCGACATTCCCGTTTTCCGCAAATGCAACAATGCGATTGCCGTCATATTTCACCTCAAAAACAAATTCGTCGCTTTTTGGGACCTCGCTTGAAAGTGTGCACAACTGAACATCAACGCTTTTGAACGGATTTTTTGAAGTTTTTTTCGCTTTATTTTCATTTTTTGCGGCATTTTTTGAAACTTTTGGCTTTTCACCGAAATTTTTCGCGTCGCTTTCCGTTTCAATTTCTTTCATTGTTCTGCCCGTTTTGACACTTGTCTCAAAGTTTGAAATTCCAGGGGTGTTCTTTGCAAATTCGTCAACTTCTTTGATTAAAAGCCAGTTTTTTTCGTCATTTTTCAACCTGACAAGCGCCCATTTGCCCTTCAAGCGTTGCCCAAGGAGTGTAAATTTGAGCGAGCCTTTTTTCAAGCCCTTCGAAAAATTTTCATTAGGCACAAAAGTTCCAAAGTCCCAAAGCATAACAGTGCCACCACCATATTCCCCCTGTGGAATTGTGCCCTCGAAATCTGCATAATCAATCGGGTGATCCTCAACATGCACGGCAAGACGCTTGTCCTTGGGGTTGAACGATGGCCCTTTTGGAACAGCAAAAGACACCAGCACTCCGCCCCACTCCAAGCGAAAATCAAAGTGGTCGTGGCTTGCAAGATGATGCTGAACGGCAAAAATGTGCTCTTTTTCGCTTGTTTTTCGCGTTTGAGTGTCAAAAAATTCGTTTCCACTCGGCTCTTTTGTTTTTGAAAAATCGCGTTTTTCACGATATTTTTGCAACTTTTTCATATTTTCACCTTAACTTGTCAAACAATTTTTCCCAAATTCAAGCGCTTTAAAAGCGCATAAACATATTTTTGAAAATTTTAATAAAATGATATTGACCTATTTTATTTTTAGGAGAAAAACATGATCAAAAATCAAAATTGTGGTTGCCCGCCACAAGATGCATGTGGAATTTTTTTGTCAACCTCAAATCAACCTGTTGTCGGCCCACCTGGGCGAACCGGTGAAACTGGCCCGACCGGCCCGCAAGGAAGGCCAGGCCCAATCGGTCCCACTGGTCCACGAGGTGTCACAGGTCCAACAGGCCCGCAAGGCCAAACAATCATTGGTCCAACAGGCCCGACTGGTCCGCAAGGCCCAGCCGGAATTCACGGCACAATTGGTGCAACAGGCCCAACTGGTCCAACCGGTCCACAAGGTCCAACTGGTGCTGTTGGCCCGACTGGTGCGCCTGGCGGAGGAGAATT
>CANQWP010000121.1 GCA_947627585.1 uncultured Clostridia bacterium | reverse complement strand
TCGGCGATGTCTCCGTTGACATTTGAGATGTGATTGACAATAACCAAACAGGTCTCCGGGCGAAGAGCGCGCTCAATGTCCTCCCACACGATGCCAACTTTGCCGGACTGCTGGGCGACGGTGTAGGAAAAATTCTCATCGATCATTTTAAGATGTTCCAACGGCCGCGCGACAGAATTGTGCTCGTTGCAAGTGCAAACAACATGCCCACCGCGCTTGTGAGTGCCAAAAATTGCCAAATTGAGTGCTTCGGTGCAACCGCTTGTGAAGATGATGTTTTCTGCCGTTGTGCCAACATGTTTGGCGACCCTTTCGCGCACGTTTTCCACCTGCATTGCCGTGTCCAAAGATGCGCGATGCCCTCCGCGACCAGGATTTGCAGAAAAATATTGCAGCGCATTCAGCACCGCTTTTTGCACATTTTTCGGCTTTACAAAAGTTGTGGAAGAATTGTCAAGATAAATCATATTTCCACCTTTTTCAAAAATTTTTTTAAAAAACGCGATATTATTGTCATGGCAAACAAGATGCTTGTCATGTCGAGCGAAGTTCGAGACATCTCTGCGGGCAGAAAGGCCGGTGGGCTTTAAGCAAAAATTTTACATTATCAATATAATATTCTAGGGGGAATTTTGTGCATAAGGAGGAAATGTGAAATACACTTTGGCGGTTTTCAACTCTCGCTTTGCCACGATCAACTTTGCAAACCTATTAAAGTCCCAACATATCCCATGCGCAATCATAAACACTCCGCCGGGGACGACGCACGCTTGCGGAATTTCGGTCAAGTTTTTAAGCGACTTTTTGCCTCTCGCGCGCCAAATTTTGTCGGCGACCAACCTAAGAAATTTTGACGGGTTTTTTAGCTTTGTTGAAGTGAACGGCCGAACAAAATTGGTGAAAATTTGAGTGGCGGCATAAATATCGGCAGAATTCATAAAATACGCATATGAACGCGGTCAAGTGGGTTTTGTCGATTTTTTTGTGCTTTTCTGTGCTTTTTGTGACAATTTTTGGGATAAATTGCGTGTATGCCTATCTTTTTCCAGTCAAATTCCAAGAAGAAGTTGCGGCCGCGAGCGAAGAAAGCGGGCTGGACGAGGCAATCATTTTTTCGGTCATCAACGTCGAAAGTCGTTTCAACCCAAATGCCGTGTCGCCGAAAGGGGCGGTGGGACTGATGCAAGTGATGCCCTCCACGGCGCAAGAAATTATGAAAAATTTGAGTACGGACGCAAAAGCGTTTTTGGAGCAAAATATTGCAGAAAATGCGCAAGAAAATGAAAATGAGCAAAAAAATGGCGAAAAAGACGGCTTTTTTGCAGAAAATTTAAAAAAACCGGCAACAAACATCATGCTGGGCGCAAAATATTTGAAGTCACTTTTGGAGCGATTTGAAAATCTTGACACCGCACTTTGCGCCTACAACGCCGGCCCGGCGACAGTCAAATTGTGGCTGTTAAATGCGGAATATTCCACTGACGGCAAAACGCTTTCAAAAATTCCGTATGAAGAAACGCGAAATTATCTTGAAAAATTCCACAAAAATTTCAAATATTATTCCGCAAAAATTAAATAAAATAAAAACGGCAAAAAACGCAAAAAAAACGAACAAAAAATTGAAAAACGCAAAAAAACGAACAAAAAGCAAAAAAAATAAACTAAAAAATAAAAATAATAAAAAAAATAAAACGAAACATCTTTTCATTCGTAAACTTAATTGAAAAAAAATAATAAAAAACCGGCATTTTTTGCCGATTTTTATAATGTTTTTTTAGTGTAGTGTGAACAAAAAGGTCAGAGACATTTTAATTGGTTTCTTCTTTCTTTTGCAAACTTTCCAAAAGGGCGCAAAGTTCTGGGAAGTTGCGCTTCAAAGAAATTGGACGACCTTCGGTGTTCAAAAAGCAATGTTGGCTTTGGGCGAGGCAAACTACTTCGCCGCGGCACTTCATGACATATGAAAATGCGCATCGCACGCCGGAGAAACTTTCCACGCCAACTTTAATCTCAATTTCGTCAGCATAGGTTGTCGGCTTTTTATATTCCGCCGCCACCGCAATTACAGGGGAGGTGATGCCTTCGCGTTCCATGCGCGGAAAAGGGTATCCAATCTTTTCCAAAAAGTCGGTGCGCGCCTCTTCCATAAAGCGAACATAGTTTGAGTGATGAGTCACGCCCATTTTGTCCGTTTCGTAATATTGCACTTTGTGTATATATTTTTCCATAAAAAACCTCCAATTTTCTGGTGCGACAAACGATATCAAATCCGAACCAAATAATTATTGGATTTGGATATTTCGCCGTTGCAATAACATTTTAATTATAACAGATTTTTAAACAAAACACTACTAAACAAGAAAAGTTTTGGCATTAAACCTTGAAAATTGTTTAGTTGGTTTTTACAATTCTTTCAGTTGAAGAAGTCGAATATTATCGGCTTCTTTTAAATTGAAAGGAGATAAAATGAAAACTTACACTATTAAACAAAACAAATATTTAGACAGAGATGTCAAAGGCTATTACAATTGCGATTATATTGGATATCAAAAGCCGGGCTATCCAGACTTCATAAATCATTTGAAGAATATGAGCAGACAAAAAAGTGAGACCGATTTGGTAGAAGATTTTGTTGTCGCTGCTGACAAAATGACAAACGATTTG
>CANQWP010000120.1 GCA_947627585.1 uncultured Clostridia bacterium | reverse complement strand
CAATCGCATGAGCCCGATGGAGAGTTTTGAAGTTTTGAACGATTTGATTGAGCGAGCAAACAAAGAATGAGGAGGAGAAAATGGCAATAAATGTGCTTTCGCCGAAAATTTATAATCGCATCGCTGCGGGCGAGGTTGTTGAAAGACCGGCATCGGTGGTCAAAGAACTTGTGGAAAACAGCCTTGACGCCGGCGCAACAAAAATTCGAATTGAAATTGAAGGCGGAGGAATTGACAAAATTTCTGTTGCGGACAACGGCTGCGGAATTTCAAAAGAGGACCTTCCGCTTGCATTTTTGCCGCACGCAACAAGCAAAATTTCAAATCTTGACGATTTGGACAGCATTTCGACCTTGGGCTTTCGAGGGGAGGCGCTTGCAAGCATTGCGTCTGTTTCGCGCGTCAGTTTGACGACAAAACAGAAGGAAAGCGAAAGCGGCTTCAAGATTTCGGCGGACGGCGGAAACATCTCGAAAGTGGAAGAAGTTGCGCGCCTTGACGGCACGACGCTTTGCGTGCAAAATCTTTTCTTCAACACTCCGGCTCGAGCCAAATTTTTGAAAAAGCCAAAAAGTGAAGAAAGCGAGGTCACGCATCTTGTCGAAAAATTTATGCTTGCAAGGCCGGAGGTGGCCTTCACATATGTCGTGGACGGAAAAGAGGTGTATGCTCACGCCTCCGGCGAACTTTCTGAGGTGATTTATCTTCTTTATGGGCGCGAAGTGTTTGACAACTTGTTGGCGCTCGATTTTGAAGAGGACGAAATCAAGGTGAAAGGCTTTGTTGTTTCGCCACGGCTGACAAAGCCAAACAGGACATATCAATCGCTGTTTGTCAATGGGCGTTTTGTGGAAAATTACATGGTGTCGGCGTGCGTTCAGGGCGCATATGAAAGTGTTGTCATGAAAGGTCGCTTTCCAATCTATGTCATCAAGCTTGAAATGCCATTTGATCGCGTGGACGTCAATGTTCACCCAAACAAAAAAGAAGTCAAATTTGACAATTCTTCGCGCGTTTTTGGCGTGATTAGGCGAGCCGTCGAAAAAGCTCTTTTGGACGCAAATTTGATTGCAGAGTTTGAATATCGCGACGACGATTTTGAAAAAAATCATATCAAAAATGATGCGCACCCAGGAATGACAAGTTTTGATTCTTTTCAAAAAGGCTTTGACAAACTTGCCGAAAATGAGGGGGCAAGCTACAAAGTTTCGGTCGAGGAAGATGAAGTTGAAAAGCCTCTTGAAACAGCAAGTCATTTTCAAAAGAAAGGCATTGATGTCATAAATTTGCCCGATTTTTCAACAGTGAAATCGGACAAGGCAGAAAACAGACCGGGTGGAAGAATTGTGTTTGACCAATCGGGGAACAGCCTTTTGCGCGAAGTGGAAGTGGCCGTTCAGCGCGATTTGGAAAAAGAAAAAAATGAGCAAAAAAGCGGCTTTTTTGCGCCTTTTGATGAAAAACAACAAAGTTTTGCTTCACAAAATGAGCGCTTTGAAGAAGAAAAATTCTTGCACGCCGATGCGAGCGAAATCAAAATTGTGGGAGTTGTTTTCAAGACATATATCATTGTCGAATTTGGCGAAAGCATTTTTGTGATCGACCAGCACGCGATGCATGAAAGACAAAACTATGACCGCTTGAAAGCGCAAATTGAAAAACATAACGTTGCAAAACAAGATTTGCTTGCGCCCTATAAATTTTCTCTTCTTGCAAAAGATTGTGGCATTTTTGCCGGAAAAATTGCGTCTTTGCGTGAAATTGGCTTTGAAATTTCTCAAAGTGGGAACAATTTTGAGATAAGTGCAGTGCCGTTTGTGCTTTCACAAATTGATTTGAAAAAGTTTGTTGACGAAATTTTGGGTGATGATGTCATGAGAAAAGAGTCGGCAAGTGGGATTTTGAACGAAAAACTTTGTCAAACCGCTTGCAAACATTCAATTCGCGCGGGTGACAGTGTTGGAAAAGACGAGATTTTTTATCTTATTGAAAAAATCAAAGATGGCGTTCCGCTTTGCCCGCACGGCAGACCAATCATTGTGAGAATCACAAAAAAAGAACTTGAAAAAATGTTCAAAAGAACATTGTAAAAAAAATAAACTTTCAAAAAAAACGCGAAAAATGCGTGTTTTTTGAAAAAAAATGAATTTTATTTTAAATAATTGTTTTTAAACTTTTTAAACAAAAATTTTTATGAACAAGAAAAAAGTTGTTTTCATTCTTGGCCCGACGGCTGTTGGAAAAAGCGAAGTGGCGGTGAAACTTGCACAAAAATTTGACGGCGAGATTATTTCTGCCGACAGCGTGCAAATTTTTAAGGGGCTTGACATCGGCTCGGCAAAAATCACGGAAAAAGAGATGGGCGGAATTGTCCATCACGGAATTGACATTTGCGAGGCTGATGAAAACTTTTCCGCTTTTGAGTTTGCGCAGTTCACAAAAGAGAAAATTGACGAGATTTGTGCGCGCGGCAAGCTTCCTATTGTGGTCGGAGGAACGGGGCTTTATGTGAAGTCACTTGTGGAGGGCTTCAATTTTGGCGGCGCAGGGCAGGACGAAAAGTTGCGCACTGAACTTGCCGAAGTTGAGGCTAAAGGCGGAGCGAAAGCGCTTTTTGAGATTTTGAAAAATCTCTCGCCGGACGTGGCAGAAAAAATTGACAAAAACAATCCAAGGCGACTTGTGCGCGCCATTGAAATTGCGCAA
>CANQWP010000119.1 GCA_947627585.1 uncultured Clostridia bacterium | reverse complement strand
TTGCAATTCCAAAATTCAAAAAAATTCAAACGCTCACCGACAACATGAACCGGGTGACGCGAGAAAACTTGACAGGAATTCGCGTCATTCGTGCAGCAAATGCGGAAGATTTCCAAAACGCAAAGTTCGAAAAATGCAACGATGAGCTGACAAGAAACAACTTGTTTGCCACGCGCGTGATGGGAGTCATGAACCCGGGCATGAATCTTCTTATCAGCGGGCTTTCGCTGGCGATTTATTGGATTGGCGCTTACATTGTTGACACGCCGGCAAAACTTGGCGCAATGACGGAATTCATGAGCTATGCCATGCAAGTTGTGATGGCGTTCATGCTTCTTATCATGATTTTCATTCTCATGCCACGTGCGCTTGTTTCGTCAAAGAGAATAAATCAAGTTTTGGACACAAAAGACAGCATCTTGCCGGGAGATTTCAAAGAAGAAAACTTTGACGGGACGGCAAGCGTTGTGTTTGAAAACGTCTCGTTCAAATATCCTGACGCGGACGAATATGTTTTGCACAACATCTCTTTCACGGCCAATGCGGGCGAGACGGTGGCTTTCATTGGAAGCACAGGAAGCGGAAAGAGCACGCTCATCAACCTCATTCCGCGCTTGTATGACGCAACCGAGGGGAAAGTTGTCATCGACGGAAAAGACGTCAAGGAATATGACTTTGAGACGCTTAACAAAAAGATTGGATATGTTCCACAGCGAGGCGTGCTTTTCAAGGGTACGGTGAGAAACAACGTCAATTTTGGTGACAACAACGCCGACGAAAAGACCATCAAGGAAGCGATTTCTGTCGCGCAGGCGTCAAACTTTGTTGGAAAGATGGCCGAAGGGCTTGACAGCCAAATTGCGCAAGGCGGGGCGAACGTTTCGGGCGGACAAAAGCAAAGACTTTCCATCGCGCGGGCCATTGCTCGCAAGCCAGAGATTTTCATTTTTGATGACAGTTTCTCGGCGCTCGACTTCAAAACGGACAAAAAACTTCGCGCGGCCTTGAAGAAACACACCGGCAGCGCCACAAAGTTTATTGTTGCACAACGAATTGGAACAATCAAGGATGCGGACAAAATCATCGTGCTTGAAAATGGAAACATGATGGGCATCGGCACGCACGAAGAACTTTTGAAAACCTGTCCGGTCTATCAGGAGATTGCGCTTTCGCAACTTTCAAAGGAGGAATTGTGACATGACGGCAAAACTTAAACGACCTTTCAAAGTTTGCAAACTTGCAGAAAAAGATGAAATGATTTATGTTTCTCAAACATTTGAAAAAGAAAACAAAAACGCAAAAAAGGCGCGAAAAAACGCAAAAATCGCAAAAAGAACAAGAAAACAAAAAGGCAGCTTTTTGGCAAGCATGAAAAAACTTGTGCTTTATTGCAAAAAACAGTGGATTTGGATTGGCTTGGCGCTTGTGTTTGGTGCTGTTGGAGTTGTTTTTCAAATTCTTGGGCCAAACAAAATCAAGGACATGACCAATCTCATCACGGCCGGCCTTGGCGTGGGCGTGGACATTGGCGCGGTCACCGAAATCGCCATCTTTTTGGTGTGCATCTATGCCGCCGGAGCGGTGCTGTCATATTTTGAGCAGTTCATTTTGGCGACAGTCACCCAAAAAATTTCAAAAAAGTTCCGCCACGACATTTCACACAAAATCAACAAACTTCCGCTCAACTATTTTGACACGCACATGTATGGCGACATTTTGAGCCGCGTCACCAACGATGTTGACCGCGTTGGGCAGAGTTTGAACGAAAGCATTGGAACGCTTTTTCATTCCGCTTTGCTTTTGGTGGCTGTTTTGATTGCAATGTTTTCGATTGAATGGATAATGGCGCTGACCGTGATTGGCGCAACGTTCATTGGTTTTGCATTTTCACTGATTTTCTTGACACGCTCACAAAAATATTTCAATCAAAATCAAAGAAACTTGGGCGAACTTAACGCGCACATCGAGGAGGTCTATTCCGGCCACAACGTCGTCCAACTTTTCAACGCCAAAAACGAGACCGGCAAAGAGTTCAAGCGCATCAACAAACAACTTTTCACTTCCGGCTGGAAATCGCAATTCATTTCGGGCGTGATGGGCCCAATCATGGGCTTTGTCGGAAATTTCGGATATGTTGCCGTGTGCGTCGTTGGCGCAATTTTGGCAAGTCAACGCGGCGTGGAATATATCGGCGTCATCACAGCGTTCATGATTTATGTTCGCTTGTTCTCCAATCCTCTTTCACAAATTGCACAAAGCTTGACAAGTTTGCAGTCGACTTCTGCGGCTGCGAATCGTGTTTTTGACTTTTTGGAAGGAAAGGAACTTCCCGACGAGAGCGCCAAGACACTTGTTTTGGACGACGTGAATGGAGATGTGAAATTTGAGGACGTTGTGTTTGGATATAACAAGGACAAAATCATCATAAAGGACTTTTCGGCGGACATAAAGGCCGGTCAAAAAATCGCTATTGTTGGCCCAACGGGCGCGGGAAAAACAACCCTCGTCAATTTGCTTATGAGATTCTATGAGCTCAATTCCGGCGACATCAAAATTGACGGAATTTCCACTCAGGACTTGACGCGAGAAAATGTCCACAAACTTTTTGGAATGGTCCTTCAAGACACCTGGCTTTTTGAGGGAACAATCAAAGAGAACTTGCGCTACAACACCCCGAATGTCACCGACGAACAAATTGTTGACGCTTG
>CANQWP010000118.1 GCA_947627585.1 uncultured Clostridia bacterium | reverse complement strand
GCAAAACTTTCGGCAAACTGCTTTTCAAGTTCGTCAATTCGGATGAATTTGAAGCCTTTTTTCGTCTGGCGCTCTTTATATATTTTTGCAAGAGAAATGGCAATATCTTTCAAGTCCGCTCGCACTTTCTGTTTGAGTTTTGTCCACTCGCTTGTGCCAAGCGTGTTCAATTTCGGGTCATCACCGCCAACATACGCCGAAAGCAGATTGGTTTGCTCGGATGGAAGATACAACAGCGCGCCATTTTTGTATTCCAAAACAAAATAGTCCTTTTCAAAAAGCGACAACTTCATTCGGACAATATCTTTGCACCTGCCAATGCCATAGAACGCGTGCACAACAAAATCGCCAACCTTTGGGAGATAGGAAAAAACCTGCCTGCCAAGACGCTTTGAAAAAGCAGTGTTGCGATAGAGGTCATCCGTGCCGATGCCGACAATCGACTTGTCCAAAAAACTGAAAGAATATGGAAAATAGCTCTCCACAACATAAACAAAACATTTGTCGGTCAAAGCGCCATCAAAAATGCGAAAATTGATGTTGTTTGTCGTCAAAAACTCTCGCAAAATGGCAGAATATTCTCCCGCAAAAAGAAAGGTTGAAATCCCAGAGTTTGCATACATTTTCAGGTCGGTTTTCAGCGACATAAAATCGGTGAGATAACTTTTTTGCCCGATTGTTTTGTTTTCAAAACGCTCGTCAAAATCCCCCTCGTCAGTGTTGGAAAAAATCCTGCACCCCGAAATGTCGGCAGAAGAAAAATCCAAAAACAAATCCTTCCCTTGCGTCCACGAAAGTTGCTGCCTGCTTTGGTCAAGAATGGCACACTCGTTGGCAATTTTGGATGGCTCATCCACAAAAACATTGTCGCAAATGGAAAAGACATCGTCTTTGCCAAACTTCAACACAATTGGCAAAATTTCAAGACTGTCAACAGTTTTGATTGTTTTCATCGTGGAAAAATCAAAAGTCTTGATTGTTTCAATCGTTTCATCAAAAAATTCAATTCGCGTTGGATTGTCGCCATCAACAAAAATGTCCACAACATCGCCGCGCACGGCAAATTGACCAATTGCAGAGGCATAACCCACACGCTCAAACCCAAAATCAACAAGGGTTTTTTCAAGTTGTTCAAGTGGTTGCTCTTGCCCGACTTTCAGCACAAGGCTTTGTTTCAAAAATTCAAAATCAAATTTTGTGGTGATGGATGGAGGCAAAAAAATCAGACCGTCAAGTTCTTGCCGCAAAAACTTGGAAATGCTTTGCGCAAAGCCAAGCAAATTTCTGTCAAATTCGTCCTCCACTTCTCTGCCGCAAGAGATGATTGCGCACTTTCGCCCCAGACTTTCAAGCCCACGCTTAATTTTTCCGCCCTGAACAAAATCACTGCAAAGAAAAACAAATTGTTCCTGCATTGAAAGAGCCAGCGTTTTTTCTCCAACAAAAAAACCGCCAAAAACCTTTTGGTTTGTTGCCAAGCAGCCTTTCAAAAACTCAACAAATTTTTCCATATCAAAACGCTCGTGTCAGTTTTTTGTTATTCTTGCCAAAACCTCGTTTGCGCCCTTTTGCAAGATTGGCGCAAAGGTTTGTTCGTCATATTTTGACAGCACAAAGTCCACAAGTTCCTTTGTCACATCTCTGCCAATGCCAACGCGCACCCTTTCAAACTCCTGCCCGATGTATGCCACAATGCTTCGAAGCCCATTATGTGTGCCGGCAGAACCGCGCTCACGATATCTCACCGTTCCTTTTGGAAGGTCGATGTCGTCAGCAACAACAATAATTCTTGCACTCTTAAATTTTTCCTTCAAAAGCACAACGCATTCGCCGCTGTTGTTCATATATGTTTGCGGCTTGACAAGCAAAATTTTTTCGCCATCAAAAAAGCCTTCCCCAACAAGCGCCTTAAACTTTGGAGAAGAAATTTTTATGCCCAACTTTTCTGCCAAAATGTCAACCACATCAAAGCCAACATTGTGATTGGTGTGTTGATATTTTGCATCTGGATTTCCAAGCCCAACAACAATAACCATCTTTTTTCCTTGTCAAAAATTCAAATTTCTTGATTTATCAATTTTTTGAACGGTCCAACAATGCTGCCTGCGCCAACCTTGCTTTTTTCAAGATAACTTTGACAAACAAATGCCTCATCGCAAACGATTGTGTCAAAGATATAGTTTCCGCTTTCCAAAATCACATTTTTGCCGATGTAACTTTCGCCCTTGATGACATTGTTTGGATATATCACCGCTCCGCTTTCAATTTCCACATCCGCATCAACAAAAATGGTGTTTTCGCCAAAGAAAACAACGCCGTTTGACTTGTGATAGTCCAAAATTCTTTGCTCAAGCACCGCAAAAGCATAGGAAAGTTTTTGAGCGTCATCAACAACTTCAAAATCCTCGTCACCAAAGTTTTCTTCTTGCGTTGGAAGAAGCATCCGCGCGCTCTGCAAAAATTCGCGTTTGAAAACATAGCCTTTTTTCAGCCGCAAAAATCTCAAATCGTGGCTGACAAAAAAGTCCATAATTTCAATGAAAGTTGACCTTTTCAAAAGTGGTGTGTCCGAAAAAAGAACACAAACATAGGCATATTTTTCCGCATATGGCAAAAGGGCTGAAAGCAAATTTTCTTCCGCCACCTCGTCAATCACTTTGGTTTCACAGCCGCTGCAAGCAAGCGTCACCCAATCCAACATTTTCTTCCCGCAAATGTCAAAATTGGGCGA
>CANQWP010000117.1 GCA_947627585.1 uncultured Clostridia bacterium | reverse complement strand
AGAACATTTCAAATTAAAAGAAAAAACATAGAAAAAACTATGTTTTTTTGGTGCGGATGAGAGGGGTTGAACCTCCACAGTGTTGCCACCACAGGTACCTGAAACCTGCGCGTCTGCCATTCCGCCACATCCGCATGGGCATATTTTACCGCATTTGCGCACTTTTGTCAATAATTTTGTGAAAAAAACAAAAGTCGGTATTGCCCGGAGGGAGAGAAATTGACAATTAGAGGGCTTTCGCAAGCTTGTTGAAAACCGCGCGCAAAATTGCCTTTGATTTTTTTGGATTTTATGTTAGAATGAAAACATGAGTGAAAAAATTGAGATTTTTGACATTTCATATGACGGTGCTGGCGTCGGAAAGGTTGGAGAAAAAATTTGTTTCGTGCCAAAAACTTTGCCGGGTGAGGTTGTGCAAGCAAAAATTGTGAGCGATGGAAAAACTTTTTGTGTTGGCGAATGTGACAAGATTTTGAAAGCAAGTCCCGCGCGAATTGAGGCGAAATGTCCATATTTTTCCATTTGCGGAGGCTGCGACTTTCAGCATTGCACCTATGAGCAAGAGCAAATTTACAAGAAACAAATTTTGGAAAAAGAACTCAAGAAAGTTGGCTTTTGTGGCGAAATTGACTTTGTGGCAGCCGAGCAAAGATTTTTTTATCGCAACAAAATCAAATTTGAAGTTGAAAAAGGCAAACTTGGCTATTTCAAGCACAAATCCCATGACTTTTTTGAGGTCAAAACCTGCCCGATTTGTGACGAGAAACTCTTGAGCGCACTGCCTTTTGTCGAAGAATTTTTGGCGGAAAACAAATTTAAAAGTTTGATAAACGTCTATTTGAGAAATGTTGGGGGAGAGATTTTTGTTTGTTTTCTTTTCGACAAAAACACAAAAATTGACATGAAAAAAATCAAAAAAACGACGATTTTTGAGCGTTTTTTGACTTTTTTTGCGTTTGGCGAAATTTTGGAAAGCGACAAAACGAAAGTTGTGACCGTTTCAAGTCACGTTGCAGAAAACGATGTGACGTGCCCGGAAACGCCACAATCGCCAGAGGAAATAAGGCAAATTGACATTCGCGCGTTCAGCCAAGTGAATGATGAAATTGCGCAAAAATTGTATGCAGAAGTTTTGCGGAATGTTGCGGGCAAGAATGTTGTGAATGCTTATTCTGGGCAAGGGCTTTTGACACGCCAAATTGCCGAGAGGGCGCGATTTGTGTTTGGAATCGAACTTCAAAAGTCGGCGCATGAAAAAGCGGAAGAAACGTGCGCAAAGTGTTTGAATGTCAAAAATATTTGCGGCCGCGTGGAGAACGAACTCCAAAAAATTGCGGAGAAAATTGATTTGATTGTACTTGACCCGGCGCGTGCAGGCTGTCAAAAGACCGTGTTGAAAGAAACAATCGCAAGAAAAACGCCGGAAATCGCATATATTTCATGCAATTTCGCCACCCTTGTGCGAGACTTGAAAGTTTTGAGTGACTTTTATGAAATCGAAAAGGTGAAAATCTTTGACATGTTTCCTTGCACGGCAAACATGGAGACATATGTTGTTTTGAAAAGAAAAATTTGAGAATTAAACTAAAAGCAAATGAAAAAGGGCAGAATTTCAAACGATTGAATGAAATGATGCATGCTAAAAAAAAGAATTGACTCACGCCAATTCTTTTTTGTATCTTTCGATTGTTTCGTCATCAAGCCGTGCAAAAAGCGGCTTTGCAGCGCCAATTTTGTGATTTTTTGGAATGTCAATTTTGCTTGCTTTTTGCCACATCTCTGGTGCGTCAGGAGTGCTTTTGAACAAAAGTTGTTCCGTCCAAATTTCAGCGGTGCGATTTGGCATGATTGGGCTTGCAACAATCGCCAGCGCGCGCGCCATGTTCAAGCAGAGATACAGCACCTTTTTCGCACTCTGCAAATCGCCGTTTTTGATGAGTGACCAAGGCGCAGTTTTTTCAAGATAGGTGTTGCCGATTGACGCGAAACGCAAAATCTCTTTGTAGGCCGCCTTGAATTCCGTTTTGCTGAAAAGGTCGGCGATTGTTTCTGGACAGGTGGAGATGGCGTCAATCATTTCTTTATCGTTTTCGTCAAGGGTGCTTTTGATGTCGTCAAAATCAATTCCAAGCGCGCCGTCAAAATTTTTGTTGATCATGTTCAGCGTGCGATTGAAGAAGTTGCCATATTTTCCAACAAGCTCGGCATTTGTGTTGAGTTTGAAGCCCTCATAGGTGAAGTCGCTGTCCTTGTTTTCAGGGAAAATGGAGACAAGATAGGCGCGCAGAGCATCAATATCGATGTCGCTGTTTTGCAATTTTTCGCAAAAAATGCCGATTTTTTTTGATTTTGAGAATTTTTGACCTTCAAAATTTAAGAAATTGAAGCCGACGACATTTGTCGCGAGATGATATTTTTTGCAGGCGAGCTCCATGCTTGGAAAGAAAACGGCATGAAAGTCGATGTTATCTTTGCCGATGAAATTATAGATTTCACAGTCATCATTTTGCCAGCGGTCGCGCACCATTTCGTCTCCGCCGAGTTCTTTTGTGATGGAGATGTAGCCAATCGGCGCGTCAAACCATACATAGAAGACCTTGTCCTCAAAACCCTTGAGCGGCACTTTGATGCCCCACGGAATGTCGCGGGTGATGCAGCGCGGCTTCAAGCCCTCTTTGAACCATTTGTTTGTCATTGCATACACATGTGGGCGCCAAACGTCTTTTTTGCTCTCCACCCACTTTTCAAGCGGCTT
>CANQWP010000116.1 GCA_947627585.1 uncultured Clostridia bacterium | reverse complement strand
CAACTGCTGAGGCAAATGCGAAGAAAAATGATGTAAAAATAGAATTTTTGCACTCAAATTTGTTTGACGGCTTGAAAAGAAAGCGAAAGTTTGATATAATTGTGTCAAACCCGCCATACATCAAAAGTGGAGACATCAAAAAACTCGACAAAAACGTGCGCGAGTGCGACCCGATTCTTGCGCTTGACGGCGGAGAGGACGGCTTAGATTTCTATCGCGCCATAATTCCTGCTGCAACAAAAAGGCTGACATCGGGCGGAATGCTTTTCTTCGAAATCGGCAAAGGTCAGGCCGCCGCAGTGCGAAAAATCATGCGCGAAAATGGCTTTGAGGACTTGAGGGCCATCAAAGATTACAACAAAATCGACCGAATTGTGTGCGGGAAGTTATAGGAAAACTTTAATAAAAAAATTCAAAAAAAATCAAAAATTTCAATTTTACACTAAAAAATGCTATATTTAATGAAAAAAGGCTGAAAAAATGGAAAATTTGGGAAAAGAATTTTTGCAAAAAACGGAAAAATCGAAGCAACGATTTGACGAATTGACCGACCTTGTCATGAGGCCGGAGGTCATCGCCGACAATCGCGAGTGGAAAAAATTGGTGAAAGAGCGAAATTCACTCGAAGAATTGGCACAAAATCACGAAAAACTGAGCGAACTTTTGCAAAATTTGGAAAACTGTGAAAAAGATTTGGCGGCCGAAACTGACGGCGACATGAAAGAGATGTTTGCCGAAGAAATTTCTTCACTTAATGAAAAAATTGAAAAAGTTGTGGAAGAAATCAAAATTTTGTTGCTTCCAAAAGACGAAAATGACGAAAACAACGCCATTTTGGAAATTCGTTCGGCGGCGGGCGGAGAAGAAAGCGCACTTTTTGCCATGGAACTTTGCAGAATGTACTCTCACTATGCCGAGCGCAAGGGCTGGAAGGTGGAATATATCGACATGAGCGAGACGGAAATTGGCGGGGTGAAAGAGGCGACAATCATGCTTCGCGGCAAAGGGGCGTTTTCGCGCATGAAATATGAAAGCGGCGTCCATCGCGTTCAGCGCGTTCCAGAGACGGAAAGCCAGGGGCGCATTCACACTTCCACCGCCACAGTGGCTGTTCTGCCAGAAGTGGAAGACGTCGATTTTGAAATTCTGGACAAAGACCTGAGGATTGATACATATCACTCGGGCGGCGCAGGCGGACAGAATGTCAACAAGGTGGAGACCGCCATTCGCATCACCTATTTGCCGCTGAACATTGTGGTCACTTGCCAGGACGAGCGCTCGCAACTGAAAAACAAAGAGAAAGCCTTCAACATTTTGAAAGCAAAACTTTATGATTATTATCAAGAGCAGAAAATGAGCGAATATGACGCCAACCGCAAAGCGCTTGTTGGGCGCGGAAACCGCAACGAGCGCATTCGAACATACAACTATCCTCAAGGGCGCGTCACCGACCACCGCACAAACCTCTCGTCATTTGATTTGCAAGGAGTTTTGAATGGCGACCTTGACCAATTCATTGATGCCATGATTTTGAAAGAGCGCGAAGAACTTTTGCAAAATTTTGGGGAATGAAATTTTGAAAAAATCAAAAAAAACGGGCAAAAATGCCTGTTTTTTGACATGTTTATTTTTGTAAATCTTGTTTTCCAAAAATTTGATTATAAGCAACTTTTGCAATCATAATTGATTTATGAAGATCCAAGACAGGCATTTCTGCATTTGCTAAAGGACACCCCTCAAGTGCTGCTCGATTTTCACTAGCCTCACTTGTCAAAGCAAAAATGCCAAGTTCATCAGAAAAGGTCTTTTCAAATATTTCTTCACAAACTTTTCCAAATTTTGTTTTTTCAGAACGTTTATTGTCAAAAAGGTATTTGACTTGTTCAAAAGAAGTGCAATTTCTGAGTTTTGAAGTGAAATTCTTTAGTTTTAAACGAACAGATGGGCTTAAATCTTTCGGACAATTGTCCAAAACTTGTTGTTTAATGGCTTTTATTGCGAAAGTAAAATTTTCCTTTTCAATTTTTTCGAATTCTTCATCCGACAATTCTTGCGGCTTGACATCTCTTATGAAGTCTTCAAATCCGCAGCCATGATTTAAGCTGGCATAACTCGTAAAGTTGAAAGTATCTTGCATACATTTTATGTCATTAATTGGCATAAAACCATTATAAATGCCGATACAAGTATCAGCAGTGAAAATGCCGTGAATCCCATATTCGTCATCGTCAAGATGGACCAAATTGATGCAATGGTCACCAAAAATTTGTTTTTCAAGGGCCCCTTCATTTTGCAATTTTTGCGACAATTGTGCTTTTGCTTCATATAATGACAAATCTTTTCCATCATTTCTAAAGGTTGCAGAAGAAAAATATTTTTCCAACATAGGTATTTGCAAATGAAGACTTTCTTTATCTGAAGATGTGGTTATGCAGCAAGAACTAATTCCGCATTGTTTAAGCAAAATTCTCAAATATTGAGATTTTCCAACGCAACAACCTTTGTTCTCTTTCACTGTCCCAGTGTAAGTATGCGTAGGTGCGGAGTCGTTGAGATTATATTGTATGTTTGCAACAAAATTAAAACAAATCATATATTTTTCAAAAGGTGTAAGATTGCGTTTATTTGAATATTCATTAATCTTTTTTGCAGTCCATAGAAGTTTTTGATTTATGCCTAAAATTTCAGAAAAAGAAACCTTATACAATGGGTCAAATCCAAGTAATTGAGGTTTATAACTGAGGATGGCCTTTCCATCATG
>CANQWP010000115.1 GCA_947627585.1 uncultured Clostridia bacterium | reverse complement strand
TCTCCAAAAGATATTCTTCCTTCAAAAGCTTGGAAAGGTTCAAGTTTCGCGCGCGCACCGCTTGCTCCAAGATCGCTTTGCCGGTCTTGATGTTTTCGTCTTTCAGTTCGCTGCGGAAAAACGCCCGAATTTTCGAGCGTGCGCCGGAGGTCTTGACATGCAAAAGCCAATCGCGTGACGGCCCCTTGCTGTTTTGATTGGTGAGAATTTCAACAACATCGCCATTTGAAAGTTCGCTCATGATTGGCACAAGTTTTCCGTTGATTTTTCCGCCTACGCACGTGTTGCCAATGTCGCTGTGAATGGCATATGCAAAGTCAATGATTGTCGCGCCAAGTGGGAACTCCAAAACCTTGCCTTTTGGCGTTTGAACAAAAATGCTTTCGCCATAAAGGTCCGTTTTGAGCGTCTCCAAAAATTCTTCTGGCGAGACGTTGTTTGCCGTGTCCAAAACTTGCCGAAACCACGTCAGTTTTTCGTCAAACTTGTTTCTTCCGCGCCCCTTTTCTTTGTAGATCCAGTGCGCCGCCACGCCATATTCGCTGTTTTTGTGCATTTCAAACGTGCGAATTTGAATTTCAAGCGGCCGATTGTTGTCCGCCACAATGGTGGTGTGCAAACTTTGATAGCCGTTCGGCTTTGGATAGGCAATATAGTCCTTCACGCGCCCGGCGATGGGCTTGTATATCGCGTGAATTTTTCCAAAAACGGCATAGCAATCTTCTACGGTCGGCACAAGCACGCGCATTGCAAGAAGATCATACACTTTTCCAAGTGTGATGTTCTTTTTGACGAGCTTTTTATAAACGCTTGAAAGGTGCTTTTGTCGCGATTGAATTTCGCCCTCAACGCCAAGTTCAGAAAGAATCTGCTCCAACTTTTTTCGCGTGATGGCAAATTGTTTTTGATTTTCTTCTGTCTGTGTGAGCGCATCATTTTTCAATTTCTCAAACGCTTCCGGCTCCAAAAGTTCAAAACACTTGTCCTCAAACTCGTTTTTGAAAAAAGATAGTCCAAGCCTTTCGGCAAGCGGCGCAAAAATGTCGCTGACCATCTGGACAAAATTTCGTTCTTCGGCCGTCATTGGATTTTCGATGAGTTTCAAATCAAAAAGAATGGTCGCAAACTTGATGATGACCACGCGCATATCTTGGCAAATTGCCATAAACATCTGGCGTATGTCCTCCGCCTCGCCGCTTTTTGTCAATGTGCTGACGTCTTTCAAAATTGTGAAAATTTCAAAAAGCTTTTGTTGGCTTTTTGAAAGCTCTTTTTTCAAGTTTTCCGCGCCCGCCTCGTTGACTTTTGAGAACTGAAACAAAACATATGCCACAAGCACTTCGTCCTGAATGTGAAATTTGACCATGGTGTCCAAGACCGTGGAAAAACGCGCGAAGTTGATCTCCTCCACAAGCGCAATGTCAATCACTTTTTTTTCTTTTTCGCTCAGCCCAAAGTTTTGCGTGATTTTTTCAAGCAGTTCTTCCTTTTTTGGCTGAGGCACATTTTCAATTTTCATTTCTGTTCCCCAAAACCTTTTTGAATAAGCAAAGTTTGTTAAAGAGTTTTGACTCTGTCAGCTCGCGTTTTGTGTTTGGAACTTGAGAGATTTGCAAAAGCGAGTCATTTTTCACTTCAATAAGCCCAAGTTCCTTAAAGACCAAAAATGCCGCATAAAAAGTGTCGAAAGACATCTTTCCGCGCAATTTGGCGTTGAAAAGGTCAAAAATCGAATAGAATTTTCCATTTCTTGCCGTCAGTGTCTTGAAAACTCGCCCAAACGCCTCACGAGAAAGGTCAAGATTGGAAAATCTTAATGCGTCGTCCTCGCGGTCCATTGGCATCAAAATCTCGGCGCTTGAAATTTTGTTGAGCTCGCTGACAAAGCCTTCGTCAAGGCTCGGTGCAAGAAAGACAATTCGATTGAAATTCTTTGCCCAATTCACCCCGACCGGCGAAAGCAAAAGGCTGTTGAAGCCGGTGCAGTTTTCATCAAAAATGCCGACGTGAAAGATGTTGTCTTTTGAATATGAGCGCAAGAAATTGACAAAGTCATATGCCGAATAGGTGACAAAGGCCGTTCCAAACACGCTTTGCGACGTTCCGGCCACAAAATCGACAAGTTTTTCTTTGGCATAAAATGAAAACTTGCATTCGCGCTGGTCGTCAAAAAGGAGTTGACCATATTGAACTGGATATGTGAACATATGTGCGTCCGGCACAATGAAAGTGCCCATGTCAAAGTCGCCGACCACCGCGTTGCTGTCCCCTTGAAACTCAAAAATGAAGGATTTATAACGCGCGAACTTCAATTCGTTGTAATTTTTTGTGAAATTGAAATAGAGAAGTTTCAAATTGCCAATTTTGACATCACAATGCTGTGGGGAATATTTTCTTGGCGTGATTTCGACTTCTTCGGCGGAGATTTTGAAGCGTGGCCTTGGATTGTCGCAGCCGACCGGCTCCAAAAGTTCAAGTTCTTTCAAAAATTCCGGCGTCAAGTTCTCGTTTTTCACTTCAAGGTCATAATATTTGATTGGAATGAAGACCTCGTCGTTGACGTGTTCAAAGACAAAAGCGTTGACGCGCGCGCAAAACTCTTCATATTTCTCGCGCTTAAGCGTCAGTCCTGCTGCCATTGTGTGCCCGCCAAAGGTCTCCAAAATGTCCTGCAAGGACGAAAGCAGTTCGTGAATGTTGACGTCCGCAATGCTTCTTCCCGAGCCGTGAAGCGTGTCCCCCACCTGCGCGAACAAAAACACTGGACGATGGAATTCTTCCACAAGTTTGGCGCAAGCAATGC
>CANQWP010000114.1 GCA_947627585.1 uncultured Clostridia bacterium | reverse complement strand
CATTTCTAACAACAAAAGAATTTTTTGTCATCTTGCCTTTGGCGTTTTTATTGATTTTTCTTTCAATAAAACCATTGTTTTCAAGCCAACGCAAATCATTTTGAATTGTGCGTTCTGTCACTGCAAACTTCCAAGCCAAATCCCGAATTAAAACTTTTTTGCCGTTAAGATATTTCAAATAATGAAAAAGTTTATCTCTACGCAAATTTTTTGTAAACACACATTTCACAGGCCTTTTAATCTCTTCTTCGTCATCGTCATCAAAGTCATCATCCAAATCATCACACTTTGTTTTGTCATAATAAAGCCTCTTGCCATACTGTCCTTTAAGATATGACTTGTTGCGCCTTTTAATATAATCCACTCGTTCCTTTAATTCCTGAAGCCTTTGCTCGCGTGCAAGTTCTCGTTCTTTTGGATCTTTGAAATCAAGCTCATCTGGATAAATCTTCATATTTTCATTTTAGCATAAAATCGCCAAATTTGAAAAGCAATATAAATCATTTTGAAAATATCTTAAAATGTGCTATACTTACAAAGTATTGAACTGTAAAAATTAGTCAAAATCAGTTTGTTTTTCAAGATTTTTATTAAAAAATGGCCATTTAGGAACAAATGGTCACAATTAAGCGAAAATTTTGTGTGACCAATTTGATTTTTGACTGCTACATTCAAGTAAAATAAACGCAAAAACTTATTTGGTGCACAATACCAGCGATTTGATACAGAATTTTGGTAAGGCTGAGGTCATGGGTTCGAATCCCATCATAAGCTCCAAAAAAAATCTTGCTTAGGCAAGTTTTTTTGTTCCCCTAATGATTGGTAATAGTTTTGAAACGTTTTGTTTTTATAAATAAAAATGCTAAAATTTTCATATGAATTGCATTTACATCTTCAATCCCACAAGCGGGAGACAAAAAAATTCGAAATTTCGCGATTATGTCGCCGACGAGCTGAAAAAGACTTTTGAAAAAGTTGACATTCGCCCGACACAAAAAGCAGGTGACGCTGAAATGTTTGCACGCGAGGCATGTGGAGTTTATGATGTCCTTGTGGTCTCCGGCGGCGACGGAACAATGAATGAGGTCATAAATGGCGTGGCGAATCAAGAAAATCGGCCAAAAATTGGATATATCCCCACTGGCACAACAAATGACTTGGCTCACTCGCTCAAAATCCCGAAAAATGTCAAAAGAGCAGTGGAAATCATAAAAAAGGGCAACTCGACCACTCACGACATCTTCAAAGTCAATGAGCGCTTTGGCATCTATGTTTGCGCTTTTGGACTTTTTACAAGCACAAGCTACGCCGCCTCACAAAAATCAAAGAAAAAATTGGGACGGCTGGCCTATTTCGCGACCGGCGCAAAACAACTTTTCACCTCAAAGCCCTTCCCGCTTGCCATCAAGTTTGACAATGTCACAATCACCGGGAATTTTGTGCTTGGAATCATCGCCAACAGCCGATATGTTGCCGGCTACAAAATAAACAAAATGGCAAATTGCAATGACGGATTTGTCAATTTGATTTTGCTGCGCACGAGCGCCCAAAAATTCATCACGCCCACTTCTCTTTTTCGTGTTTTTCGCGCTTTTTTGTTTGGAATGCAATCTCTGCGACATAACAAAAAATGCACAATTTTGAAATTGAACAAATTTCATGTCGATGTCTCAAAAAGCACAACAATAAATTTGGACGGAGAAAAAGGCCTCAAAGGGAGTTTTGATTTTGAAGTTTTGCCGCAGCATGTTCAAATTTTTGTGAAATAAACATAAAAAAGCCGCGTTTTTGCGACTTTTTTCATTCTTTCAAATTTCTTCCAATTCATATTTTCTGCTTCCAAGGCCAAGTTCTTCTGCCGCTTCAAGAATGTGCACGGCGTGGCGGCTGTCCATTCTTTCAACAAGCGATTTTTTGCCTGGGTCTTTGGAGTTTTTCACGGCATCATAGCACGCCTGATCAAGTGCAACTGGGTCAAGCGAAGCAAAAATTCCAATGTCGTCCATCTCAGGTTCTGGCGGGTGCGCATCGCAGTCACAGTTCACCGAAAGGCGATTTGCAACGTTGATGTATGCCATGTTTTTTGCGCCAACAAAGTCAATCACCGCCTTGCAAGCGTCGGCCATGCTCTCCAAAAAGGCGTCTTGGTCGTTTTCAAAAAGCGTTGCCATCATTTGGTCTGGGTCTTTTGTCTTTCCCACAGAATGAATGTAGGCTTTTCCGTTTCGTGAAGCGATGCCGATTGCCACATTTTTCAGCGCGCCGCCAAAGCCTCCCATTTGATGCCCTTTGAAATGAGAAAGCACCAGCATGCTGTCATATTTTTTCAAATTCTGCCCCACAATGTCCACGTCCAATCTTTTGCCGTTCTTGACCGGAAGCTCAATTTCGCCAAATTCGTCCATAATGTCGCATGGGGCAATATCCAAAAAGCCGTGGTTCTTGATTGCCTTCCAGTGATTTTCGGGGTCAAATCTTTTGCCGCGATAGGCCGTCAAACATTCCACGATTGTCCCGTCGAGTTTTTGAACAAGATATTTGATCAAGTTTGGATTCAAAAAATTGTGTCCGCCCGGTTCGCCGGTGGAAATTTTCACAGCGACTTTTCCTTTCAAATCGCGACCCAAAGCTTCATAAATTTCAATCAAGCTTTGCGGAGTGATGAATTGTGTGAAATAGACCTTAGATTTTTTCATGATGTTCCTCTCTTTTCTTAATATGAAAATTATAACATAAAAACTCATCAAAAACAAGCAAACTCAATTCAAATTCTGCTCAATCTTGTCAAAATTCTTCCACGGGTCAGTTTTCTTCAAGCGTGCA
>CANQWP010000113.1 GCA_947627585.1 uncultured Clostridia bacterium | reverse complement strand
AGCGAGATGAAAAAGCGCCAAGAGGTGAGTGAAAACGCCAACGCGGACGTGGTCGTTTCCATTCACATGAACAGTTTTCCGTCCAGCGAGGCGCGCGGGGCGCAGGTCTATTATGCTTCGGGCAGCGAAAGCGGTCAGGCGCTTGCGGACAGCGTGTCAAAAAATCTCCACAACAACATTGAAAACGCAAAATTGACGTCCAAAGTTGGCGATTTTTATGTCCTCAACGTTTCGCCGTGCCCAAGCATTTTGGTGGAGTGTGGCTTTCTTTCAAATCCAGAAGAAGAGGTGCTTTTGCTGGATAAGGAATATATGCACAAATTCTGCTATCATCTTTTTTGCGGAATTTTGCAGTTCTATGGCTTTGAATGAAAAACTTGTGTGAATTTCAATAAGAAAACATGATTGGCGACAAAAAGACCGAAAAACAGGCTTTTTTGCACGATTTTCTTTTTAATAACAAAATTTTCAACAAAAAAACAAAAAAATTCTCAAATTATTTCTCAAAATTTTTATCCTATGCTATCATTATTATGGGGAGTTGCCAATGGATAAAAAATATGATTTGATCATTGTGGGAATGGGACCGAGCGGCGTTTTTTGCGCATATGAGCTCATTCAGCACAACAAACACAAAAACATTTTGCTTATTGAGCAAGGCAGGCGCATTGAACAAAGGCAGTGTCCGCTTGAAAAGGCCGGAAAATGCCTCAAATGCAAGCCTTTTTGCAGCATCACTTGCGGCTTTTCGGGGGCGGGAGCGTTTTCGGACGGAAAAGTGAATTCCTATCACCTTGCCACAGGCGTGAAAGACAATCTTTATTTGGGCGGCAACGACGGCCCGTCTTTTCGAGCAACCCTCAGCACCGATCAAATCAAGGACTTGTTTGCCTACACTGACGACGTGTATGTCAAGTTTGGCGGAGACAAAGAGTTGACCGGCCTTGGATATGCAGACGAAATCAAAAAGATGCAAGACAAGGCCAAAAAAGAGAATTTGGACTTGATATATTTTCCAATCAGGCACTTGGGCACCGAAAAAGCACATCTTTTGTATGCAAAATTTCAGAAATATCTCGAAGAAAACAATGTCAGCATGGTGTTTGACACAGAAGTCACCGATTTGATTATTGAAAACAACGTTGTGAAGGGCGTGGAGACCGTTTCGGCTTTTGACAAAAATGACAAGCGCACTTTTTATGCCGACAACGTTTGCGTCGCCGTTGGAAGAAAAGGCGCAGATTGGCTTTCGCACATGTGCAAAAAATATCACATCGAAAACAAATCAGGAGTCGTGGACATTGGCGTGAGATATGAGCTCCCGGACGAGGTCATGAAGGAAGTCAACAAATATTTTTATGAAGGCAAATTTGTCGGCCACCCGGCGCCATATTGCGACAAAGTCCGCGCTTTTTGTCAAAACCCAAGCGGCTTTGTGGCGACAGAGGTGTATGACAACGCCTTGACACTTGTCAACGGCCACAGCTATAAAGACCGAAAAAGCACAAACACAAATCTTGCCATTCTTGTTTCACACAATTTCAATCACCCGTTTGACAAGCCAATTCAATATGGCATCAACGTTGCGGAGAACTTGAATCAACTTGGCGCTGGGAACATCATTGTTCAAAGGCTTGGAGACATCTATCGCGGCAAGCGCACCTGGAAAGAAGAGCTCGAACACAACAAGGTCGTTCCAACTTTGAAGTCGGCGGTGGCGGGGGACATCACTTTTGCGCTTGGCTATCGCACCATGACTGACATTTTGCAATTCATTCGTAGCGTGGACAAGGTGGTGGAAGGCTTTGCCAACCCGGAGAACTTGTTGTATGCGCCAGAAATCAAATTCTATAGCAATGAAATCATTTTGGACAAGCATTTTCAAACGAGCGTAAAAAATCTCTATGCGGTCGGCGATGGCGCCGGGCAAACAACAGGGCTGATGATGTCCAGTGCGGCGGGCGTTCAACTTGCAAGATTCTTGATGGAAAAATTTTAAGGAAAAAAATACATAAAATAAAAATTGCGCAAAAAAGGCCGTTTTTCGCGGTTTTTTGACAAAATTCAATAATTCCTCTTTTCAAAAATTGTCCTAAAATTGAAAAGAGGTTTTTTTATGCGTTTGAGAATCAACAAATATCTTTTGTTTGCCATTCAATTTGTTTTGTTTTTTGGACTGTTTTTTGTGCTTTTCAATTCCAGCGTAAACATGGTCATCTTTCCGTTCGCGTTTGGAATGCTTTTTGCGCTTTTGTGGGCGAATCAAAAAGTGTGGCTGCTTGTGCCGGCATACATAGTGGCTGGCGTGGTGCACGAGCCAACTTTAAACTTTGCAATTTGCATTTTGGTGACCGTGTTTTGCCTGGTCGTGCCATTTTTTTCACATATTTTGGCAAAAAAGGTGATGAAAAAGTGGGAATTTATCCTTTTTGCCATTTTGAGCCAAACGGCTGTGGTCGTGTTTGATTGCCTTGCTGGTTTTTCGCCGGTCCTTTCGCTTGTGGGCGTCGTGGTCGGCGTGCTTTTCATGCTTTCGTGCATGAACATTTTTGAGGCGCTGATCATTCGCGGCTTCACAAACAAACTCACCACGCTCGAGACCGTCTCGCTGTTTGCCATCATTGCCGTATTTTGCGGCGGACTTGTCATGCTTGACGTCGGCGCGTTCAGTTTTTTGAAACTTTTCATGGGTTTTGTGCTCTTGATTTTTGCGTTTTGCTCCACGCCACTTCTCACGCTTCTTGTCGCGTGCATTGGCGGTGTGGGCGCGCTTGTTGCAACAAACAATCCGCTTTTTCTTGCGCCGTTTGTGCTGTGGGCGCTGGTG
>CANQWP010000112.1 GCA_947627585.1 uncultured Clostridia bacterium | reverse complement strand
TTGCGATTGCAACGGCTCTAGGCTATCTCATCGCCGTGATACTTTGGTGGAACGAGAAAGTTCGCCGAATTTTCGAGCCATATATCGTTGTTTTAAACTCACTGCCAAAAATCGCGCTTGGGCCCGTTATCATCCTTTGGGTTGGCGCTGGCACAAAAGCGATTGTTGTGATGTGCATTTTGATTTGCATCGTCATCACAACCATGTCCATGCTGTCCGCGTTTATGTCCGTTGAAGAAGGAAAGATTTTGCTTCTAAAATCCATGCACGCCAACAAGTTTCAAATTTTGTTCAAACTTGTTTTGCCAAACAGCATGCCGGATTTTGTGTCCGTTTTGAAGATCAATGTCGGCATGAGTTGGGTTGGAAGCATCATGGGAGAATATCTCACAAGCAAAGCAGGCCTTGGCTATCTGATAGTCTATGGCGGACAGATTTTCAAAATCGATTTGGTCATGGCGGCAACCGTGATTTTGTGCATCCTTGCGTTTGTGATGTATTTCATAGTCAGCCTTATCGAAAAGCGCTATCACCGCACTTAAAGACAAGATAGAAAATCATAAAAATGCCAAAGACGCTGCAAATTGGATATAAAAAAGACACGATTTGTGAAAAGCCTAAGGACGAAAGTGCAAACGGCAACAAACAGGCAAAAACAGCCGAAATTTTGGTGTTTTTGAAGGCATAATTCATTGTGGAACAAAGGTTGAAGCAAAGGCTTAAAAGCGTTGTCAAACAGCCGCAAAAAACCACAATAAATTCAAGCGAAAACACAAAAGAATTTGTTTTTGAAAGAAACAAAAACGGCATTTCATCGAAAAAAGAAAGCCCGTTTTTAAGCAAGACAATATTGGCAAAAATCAGAAAGAAGAATATCAAAAAAGACGCAAAAACGCAGGTTGAAACAACCTGTTTTTTGTTGAGATTTTTTGCGACTTTGCAAAGCACAAGCCCACTCATGCACGTGTTGAGTGCAACATAAAGTGGACTGTAAAGAAGCCCCGCCGACGCACCAACAGAATAGTTGAAACTCTCATTTCTCCCCGCGCAAAACACAAGCACAACAAAAAACGCAAGCATTGTGAAAGGCATCAAAAAAATGTTGATTTTTTCAAGCCCCCTAAAGCCTTTCAGCGTGAAAAATATGCATATAATCACCACCGCCGTCACTGAAAAAACACTCCAAAAAGTTGGAAAGTGCGAAAACAAATTTTTCAGCCCCGCAAACATGGAAGCGCAAAAAATCAAACTCACAAAAAACGTCAAAGTTTTAATAATTTTTGATTTTTCGACAATAATTGCAATTTTTTCAGCATTTTTAAGAAAAAAATAAAACAGCAAAAAGAACAAAAAAGCAGCAAGAAAAATATACAAAAAAGACAGATTTCCAAAGCGGCTGAAAAACACGACAATCTCCTTGCCGCTTGCAAATCCCGACCCCAAAACCGCGCCAAAAAGCACAAGCACCGCAACAAAAACCTTTGCCATGATATAATCTATTAAATGGCGCATAAATAAATGACTTAAAGCCACACTAACAACATGAAAAAAGTGTTTTTTGTGGTTGTTTTTTTACTTGTTGTTGGGATGTTTGGCGCGCTGCTGCCCTATCCCGTTTTTTCGTCCACAACAAACCTAACTCACGCTGATGAATTTCAAATCAACAACTTTTATGAAAGCGAATTTTCCAATTTGGACACACTTTCACCCAAAATTGTGCCACTTTCGCAAGAAGAAGCGGTGCATTTTTTGGACGGCGAATTTCAAGTTTTTGACCTTGAAAGCGGGCAAAGTTTTTATGCAACAAGAATTGGCGGGCAAAATCACGCTGACATAGAACCCACTGACAAAGAGAGCGCCCTTGTTGTGAAAAAAATCGGGGAATTTTCGCAAAAACGCAGACCTGTGCTTGTGAAAATTTCGGAAACCGCATATGTTCCCGCAAGTGTGGTGCTTTATCCACACGGCTATGAAGTTTGTGGCACGCTTGGCGGGCATTTGTGCTTGCATTTTTACAATTCTAAGACTGACGGAACGCAAAAAGAAGATTATTTTCATCAAAAAGCGGTCAAGACTGCAGAAAAACTTGGCAAAAAATATCTAAAAGAAAACAATTTGTTTTGAAAAACATAAATATTATGATAATATATAGTTATGTTTGAGTGGTCAAAGGCGGAAGCGACAGTTCTTCCCATTGCGCTTTTAATAACACTTGTGTTGGCACTTGCCGTCACTTTTTTGACGCGCAAAAAGTGCGAAACAATCAAAAAAATTCCGCTTATGCTTATCATTTTAATCATGCTTGGCATGGAGATTGCAAAACAAACCTATTACATCAAATCTGGCTATGACACGTGGGCAATTCCCCTTCATTTTTGCAGTTTGTTTATGTATGTCTTTTTTGGCTGCGCCTTTTTCAAAGGCAAAATTGGCGAAGCGTTCAAATGTCTGTCACTGTGCATGAGCCTGCTGTTTATCACAATTTTTTATTGTTATCCATCATCTGTGATTGGGCATTCAACCGAAAACATTTTCAAAGATTTTCTTTCAGCGCACACATTTTTCTATCATCATCTCATCTTTTTGTTTTTCTTCATTTTGCTTTTCTCGGGGCTTTACAAAAAAAGCAAATTTGACTATCTTTACGCTTGCATTGCGATTGTGGTGTATGCCGCTGTTGCCGTGCCAGTCGCCCACGCATTGGACACGAATTTTTGCTATATTTTATACAACGAAATTCCAATCTTGGAGTCAATCCGTCAAACTTGCGGGCAGATTTTTTACACGATTATTTTGATGCTGCTTGGAATTATAGGGCTGTGGATAGCGATTTTTGTTTTGCACT
>CANQWP010000111.1 GCA_947627585.1 uncultured Clostridia bacterium | reverse complement strand
TGATGCCGTTTTCCGCGCTGCCCTTGCTTCCGCTCACCATGACAATGTCCTCAATGAACGATTTTGGTAAATATTCCAGAATTTTTTTTTGAGCGACGTCTCTTTGAACTTGTCTTGAAAGCGACACAACCCACCCGTCTCTTTTTTTGTTTTTCTTGAATGGGTGAATTCCGCAAGCAAGCCAAACAACTTCAACCGCCCCGCATTCCGTTTTCCCCGAGCGATTTCCACCAAAAACCCAACGGTTACGTTTTTTGCAACGGTGAAATGCCATTTGTTTCTTGTGAACTTTTTTCTTATTATAAGAATTAAGTTTATTTTCCGAAAACCTGACGTCAAGTTCTTCTTCAATCTTCAAAATTTTTTTAACCAATTCAAATTTCATACAAAACTCCAAAAACAGCAAAAAAAATGCAAAAACTTCCAAAATTCTCCTATCCGCCATTCGAGAGCATGCTCTAAAATGGTGGCATGAAAACGAAAATCTTTGACATTTTTTTGACTTTGGCACTTGCAATTCTTGTGCCATTTGTCGCCTTTGACACCATTCAAGAAAAATGCAGTGCGTTTGCCGAGAGCGCAAGCGCCCAAAAAAGTTGCTATGCTCGCGTTGAAGTGAACGGGCCGTTTGGCGCCGACTTCTTCAACGACAACAAGTCAGAGAGCCTGTTTCAAATTCCAAATCACTATTACGTTCTTGCGACGGGCACGGACGGAGATTTTTTCAAGGTCACCTACAAAAACGAACTGTCTGGCTTTGTGCGAAAAAGCGATGTGAGGCTTGTTGAAGGCACGCCTTCCTCAATTTTCCCTGCTTTGCAGCTTTCTGCGCGAAACAACAGCATGCTCTACAGCAAGTCAAACGACAGTTCTCAAAGCACCCCATTAAACAATGCGGACGCGCTTGTCTATTTCGGCGAAAAACAAGGTGCTGGGCTTCAAACCGACAAGTTTGGCTCAACAATTTCCACGTGGTATTATGTCCGGACAAGTGAATTTAATTATGGCTACATCTACATCAATGATGTCACGGCCATTCCAAATGTCGAAAGAGCCCAAGACGACCCCGACCTCCTTCTTCCGGCAGCCGACCCAAAATTTTTCGACGAGTCCATTCCAACAAATTTTTCTGGGCTTTCGCTTGGCACACAAATCATGTTGATCTTCGCCATTGGAATCCCAAGCCTTTTGATTTTGTATTTTCTCATCAAGCCAACAAAGATCATGCAGGCTTCAAAAAGCAAAAACAAAAATCAGAAAAAGACGAAAAAGCGAGTGTCTCATGGCGACTATTTTGAATTTGACGAAAGCGAACTTTGATCTTCACATCATCACGGCTTTTCTGAGAGCCATTCCAGAAAGCGTGACGTCTTCTTCATCGTCAGCCAAAAGTTTTTCATGAACAAGCATGATCCAATGTTCGTCTTTCAGCATGCTTTCCAGTCTTTTGTCATCAAAGCCCTTGACAACAAGCGCGCTTGCAAAAGATTTGATCGCCGACTCAACCTTTCTGAAAGCGGTGCGCATGCTGATTTCGTGACGCTCGACCAATTCGCGTGTTTTCACCCCATCAAAAAACTTTTCGATCAAGAACTCCGCATCTTCTTGGTCGATTTTTTTCAAGGTTTCTTCCACAAGAATCTTTGTGTTGATCAAAGTCACCTTTCTTTCACTTAAATCAATCATCTTTTGCGAAACGGTGAAAATGTTATTATAAAAAAAGTTTTGCCCACAAATGTTTGCCGAGCCCAACCCCGTTTTCTCCACAATTTTGTCAATCGCGTCGGCAATACGTTCAAGATATCTATAAACAGAAAGCAAAGTTTTCGCCCAAGCATAATCATTTTTCATAAAAATTTCTCCTTATTCACTTTTGTGTCGATTTCAAATCTCATGCGCAATTATAGATAAAGAAGAATTTTATTTCAAGATTTTATGTCAAAAAATTTGCCGTTTTACAATATTTTACAATATTTTTCAAAAATATTTCGTCACTTTGCCGTCAAAGACGCGTGCTAAAAATAAAAACGCAAGCCTATGCCCGCGTTTTTGTTTTGAAGCAAACGTTGTTGAAAGAGAAAATTACTTTTTCTTCTTTTTTTCTGCTTTTGCGGCTTTTTTCTGCGCCTTTTTGTCCGCTTTTTGCTTTTTCTTCAGCGCCTTTCCGGAAAGTTCCGGCTCAGGCAAGCGTTCTTTCAAAAGTGCCGGATTTTCAAGATAGGAATTCAAAAGTTTCAAACTGTTGGAATAATAAAGCCCGTCGCAAACGCGTTCGTCCAAAGAATATTTGACTTGCAACTGCTTTTTCACTTCAACATTTCCACTTCGGTCGGCCGTTGGCACATAGTTCACCTTGCCAAGCGTGGCAAAAATGGTGGTGTTTCCAAAGTTATATAGATGATGATAAAGCGCATCAAGATGAATGCTTCGAAGGTCCGCAATAAAAATGCTGGTGTGGAACGGGCTGATGTCCAAAAGCCAACGCGGAAGCATTCCGTGCTTGTCCCCCCAACGCAACAAGCCCACCGCCCATCTGAAGCACCAATTTGGCAGCTTGCCCAAAATGCCTGCTGTTTTGGTTGTGCAATGTTCTTCTGCATCTGGTGCAGAATTTTTTGCAAGTTCGTCTTCAAAAATTTTTTTGATGTCCGCCAAGCTTTCTCGGCCGGTGAAAAACATTTTAAGCGTGTTTTCATCACAGTCGTCAGAGAGTTTTTTCTTGACGGCAATCGAAAGCGAGATATATTTCCTTTGATACATCACACAATTTTGAATAAATCGATTTGTTTTTGGCCTTTCATAAATCATTCTGATTGCCGCAGCCATCAAAATTTCGGTGTATGTATAGTGCACGCCGTTTTTCTTTTCTTCCAAGATGAACTTGTCCAAAAGTTCACAGTTGACAACCTGCTCATAT
>CANQWP010000110.1 GCA_947627585.1 uncultured Clostridia bacterium | reverse complement strand
CTTTGTGATGATGTCCTCAATCGACTGGATTGCTGTCTTTGTGTTTTGATAGATTGCATTCAAATATTTTGTGATTTTTTCTTTGTCGTCCATTTTTCACTCCTTGTCTTAGTGATAGGCAAAAATAGACAAAATATGCAAAAATTCGCCAAAAAACAACAAAAAAACACGAAATTTAGTGTATTTTTTGATATTTTTCTGGAATAGAAGCATTTTTTATTCTCAAAATAATCGCATGAGAACTTCCACAAAAATCTTTTTAATAATCTCAGTTGCACTTTTTGTTGCAAACATTTTTTTGACAAAATATTTGCTTGCGGGCATTGTTGCAACTGGCACGGGCTTTCAAATCGTGCCAACGCCGCTGTTTTGGGTGGCGCTTTCTGGGCAAGTTTTGTTCAACATATTTTTTGGAATTGTGTTTTTCAGATTTCTTCGCACGCAAAGGCTTGTGAATGTGATTTTCTTTTCAACTTTTCCACTCACGCTTGCATATGGCGGATTTTTGGTGTATGTTGGCGCGGTGAAGAATATGACGGGCGTGACGGCGGAGTCTGTGCGCGCAACACTCAACATCACGCAAGAGTCGTCAAACAACAACAATCTTTTGTGGGCGGGGCTTGCAACGATTGTGTATCTTGCACTTGTGTTTGTGACAATTTTGTTTGCGTGCAGGCCGCTTTCAAGAGTGGAAAAATTTGCGGGCAGCCTTGGCGACGGGCGGATGAAAATGGACGATTTTAAGGTTGGCGGAACGAAGCAGTTTTTGGAGATTGAAAACTCACTTAACAAAATAAACTACAACATCAAGGCAAAGGAAAACAAAATCAAACAGACAAATTTAGAGGCGCAAAAGTTTGTTCCAAAGCAGTTTTTCAAATTTCTTGGCAAGTCCAGAGTGGAAGAACTTGAAATTGGAAATCAAGTGAAAAAGATTGCGACAACTCTTTTTTGTGATTTGAAAAGTGCGGCAAAAAATTCAAAAAGTTTAAGTTTGGAAGAGAATTTCAACTATATAAATTCCTATCTCAAAACGGTTGCGCCACTTATTCGGCGCTTTGACGGCTTTATTGACAAATATCTTGGGGATGGCGTGCTTGCGGTGTTTTCAAAGCCGCAAAATGCCATTGAGTGCGCACACGCGATTTTGCGCGCAATTGAAGTGAAAAACAAAAGCCAAAGGGAACTTCCAAGCATAGACGCGCGACTTTGCGTCCACACGGGCGAAGTGGTGTTTGGCATTGTCGGGGATGAAGAGAGAAAAACTCCAACAATCATAAGCGATGCGCTTTCGCTTTGCAACGAAATGGAAGAGATAAATTTGTATATCGACAGCAAATTTTTGATTGCAAAATCCACGCTGAACGAACTTCCGCAAAACTTTGAATTTGACTATCGCTTCACAGGCGTTTTGACTGTGGACGACACACAAATTCCGCTTTTTGAAAGTTTGTGTTATTATCCTAAAAACAAGAGAGAAAAACTGAAAAAACTCAAAAACAAATTTGAAAGTGGGGTTCGCGCCTACAACGACAAAAAATATAAAGAAGCCCGCGAAATTTTTGAATATGTTTTGAAATATGTGCCAGACGACAAGCCTTCTTATGTCTATTTCAACAAAGCAACTGAAAAAATGAAAGACGCCGCATAATCACTTGACAAAACGGCGCTTTTCTTTTAAAATATAAGCATGAAAAAGCAAAACAAGCCAAAGTTTCGTGACAAAGTTAAAAGACTTGCAAACACAAAACGCTGTCCGCGCTGCGGCACAAAGTGTATGCTAAGCCAAAATCGTTGCCCAGAGTGCGACTTGATTTTTTCACGCTTGGAGTTTGCTTCAAACAAGGCGGCAAAAAAACAACTTAGAAAATTCAATCGTGATTTTGTTGTTTACACAAAGGATTTGCCAAAGGATGTAAGTTTTATTAAACTTTTGTTGTTGACAATATTTTGCGGGCTTTTTGGCGCGCAATATTATTATGTTGGAAAATATGAAAAGGGCATTTTGATGACAATTTCTTTTGTCTATCTTGTGCTTTGCACAATATTCAATGCCTATCTTGTTGCATACATGGAAACCATGTTTTTATACTTTCCAATCGGGGTTGCCGGCATGGCGTGGATGGTGAGCATTGTGTATGTTGCGTCCAGAAAATTTAAAGTGCCAATTTTGATTGATATGCCAACTGCGGAAATTGAAAAAGAAGAAAAATCTCAAAAAAACACTGAAAAAACCGTTAAAAACACGAAAAAAACTGAAAAAATTGATAAAAAAACTGAAAACAGCACAGAAAAAGTCGAAGAAATCTTGGAAAAAATTGACAAGGCACAGCAAAAAGAGGAAGAAACATGAGAGTTGTTGTTGGAATTTCGGGCGGGGTGGACTCAAGCGTTGCAGCATATCTTTTGAAGCAGCAAGGACATGATGTGATTGGCCTTTTCATGATAAACTGGGAAGAAGGGGACGAGTGCACCGCCGAAGAAGACTATGAAGATGTCAAACGCGTTTGCACCACCATTGGCATTCCATATTATTCCGTCAACTACGCAAAGGAATATTATGACAGAGTGTTTAAATACTTTTTGAAAGAATACAAGGCTGGGCGCACGCCAAACCCAGATGTTTTGTGCAATCGTGAAATAAAATTTGGCCCATTTTTGGAGAAAGCAAAGGCGCTTGGGGCGGACATGATTGCAACGGGGCACTACGCAAAAACATATGTCAAAGACGGGAAAACCTATCTTGCAAAGTCGAAAGATTTGAACAAAGATCAAACTTATTTTTTAAATCAACTCAGTCAAAAACAACTTTCAAGCGTGATTTTCCCGCTTGCAGATATTGAGAAGCCGCAAGTGAGAGAGATTGCAAAAAAACTTGGGCTTTCAACTGCGGAAAAGAAGGACAGCACGGGGATTTGCTTTATTGGGGAGAG
>CANQWP010000109.1 GCA_947627585.1 uncultured Clostridia bacterium | reverse complement strand
CGTGATAGATCTCCGCGCGCTCACTTTGATAATATGGGCCGTAATCTCCCACTGTCACGCCGCCTTTCATCTCATATTCGTCCGGGGTCATGCCATATCTTCCAAGAATATCCATGATGATCGTGCTTGCGCCAGTCACTTCGCGCTTTTTGTCAGTGTCCTCAATGCGAAGATAAAACACCCCATTTGTGCGCTTTGCCAAATTCCAGTCGATAATGGCTTGATAGAATCCTCCCAAGTGCATAAATCCCGTCGGGCTTGGCGCAAAACGCGTCACCTGCGCGCCAGCCGGCAAATTTCTTTTTGGAAACAACAATTCTGCAAGTTTTTTGTTGTTCATTTTTTCTCTCCGTTTTCAAATTTTTGGCAGAAATTTTGTCACACTTCATAAATCTGCCCTGCAAAGTTTTTCATAAAGCTTGGCAATGTGATTGAAACAAACTGCTCAATTTTCTGCAAATATACTTCTGCCAACTTGTTTTTCTTCAAATAATCTTCCATTTTGTTGCCATATGAAACTGCAAAGGTGTATAAATCAAATTCTTCGAGAGCTTTGGAATAAGAATTTGCTTCCAAGAAAAATTCTTGGGCACAATCAAGCACTGCTGCCAAATCAAAAGCTTCTTCATTTTGTGGATTTTTGAATCCCGTGTTTTTCAAAACAAATGTTTCGCAGAAAGATTGATATTGAACATCAACGGCCGCGTCCAAATTTTGAATTCTTTGTCTACTGTCACCTTCCGCGCCGATGTCCCAATATAACTTGTTTGCAATCTCAACAATTTTGAAGTCCGTAAACAAATGTAGCATTTTTGCTTGTACAAATTCTTTGACAATTTTTATATCATTTGTCTGATGTTCAAGGTCTTTCAAAAGGTCAAAAATTTCGGTTGCTTCAACTGTTTCTGCCACATCGGTTGCAACTTCCACGCTTTGTTCCACAAGTTTGCCATATGACTGTTTCATTCTTTTCAGTTTTTCTTTGGCATCGGTTTCGCCAAAATTCTCTTCATATTCTGGCGTGTTGAAATAATCAACAAAAGATTTTCTATCTTTCACAAAGACTTGAATTTGTTTCGTGTATGCCGTCAAGCTTTTGTTCAAAACTTCCAGAGCATGTTGTGTATCTTTGCTTAAATCTTCCTCTTTCAAGCTTTTGCAAAGATATTCGCGATTGTCGTCAATATATTTGTTTGAAATTGCAAAATTCACGCCATAAAGGCTGTAAAGTTCAGCAAATCCTTCTTTGCCACCACTGATGTATCCATCAATTTTTTCGCCGAAAGTTATCTTGTATTGTGTTTCTAGGCCAAGGACTTCGCCCTCAACAAAAACGTCTGGATAACTTTGATATGTTTCATAAAGCGCATCAAAACTTTTGTTGATCTTCTCTGTTGCTTTTTCGCCGCAACCCACAAGCCCAAAAACTGAAAAAATGCAAACAAAACTTAAAAGAAAACCTAAAACAATGTTTCTTTTTTTCATTTTTCCTCCTCCTTATGCCAGCGCCCATTCGCCAGAAACGAATTTGATATATTCTTCGGTGGTTTTATAGCCTTCACTGTTGTTTTTCTTGATTTCTTCAAGCATCGTGACTTTGTCTTGCAAATCTTTGTCATAAGGGAAGTTCAAAATCAGGCTTTCGTTTTCTGGCACAAGGTAGGCATTCACAAGCACAAAAAGTTCGCTGCCGAATTCGGCACTTTCGATGGTTTTGTTGGTTACATTTTCCGTCATTTCATTCATTGTGTCAAAAACAAGGTCCGTGAATGCATTGTTCATGATGCCTTTTTGTGCGACATGCGCTGGCACACTTTTGCGATAAATCTCCGTCAGTTTTGTCACTGCGTTTGCCGTGTTTTTGATGAGTTTGCCCATCCAGTCTCTGCATTTAACCCACGTTTTTGCCGTCCAATCATTGCTTCCTTCCGTCTCTGATTTGACGTCATCAACATATTCTTTGATTGAATTTGCGTTCTTTTGCGCATCACTGAGCCAATTCTGGATCTTGACATGATTGTTTGTGTAAGTGTCTGTTGCCTCAGCAAAAATCATTTCGTGCGCAAAAAATTTGACGGAAATCTCATATGCTGTGAGTGCGTCCAAATAATTGGAAATTGTGTTGATTTCATTTTCATTAAGTTCGTCTGTCAACGTTTCCAAACCCGACAACCATTCGTGAATAAGGACATTTTCATCACTCCCCTGCTTTTTGTCTTCCGGGTTGGCGTTAGAAAGATAGCCCGTCTCGGTCACTTCAACAAGTTTCTGGGACAATGCTTTTGTGTCACGCTCCTTGAAAAGATTGATGAAAATAATTGCAAGTACAACCGCCACAATCACCAAGACCAAAATCACGATAAACCATTTTTTCTTCATCTTATCTCCTTTAATTTTTTGCTAGCTATATTTCTTTTACATTTTTCCCGTATTTTTTTGCGTTTTTTTATTCTTCAACAGTCTCTGATTTGATTTTTTCACCATAGTTGAAATAGGTCGTATATTCCCCAACCCACTTCAATTTGATTTCTCCCGTCTCGCCATTTCGGTGCTTGGCGATGTTCAAATAGACTGTGCCCGGGTCGTCCTCTGGCTTCTCGGCATGATATTTTGCTGGGTTGTAAAGGAAAAGCACAATGTCGGCATCTTGTTCGATTGAGCCGGACTCGCGAAGGTCGGCAATGATTGGCCTGTGGTCTTCACGAAGGTCTGGACCACGGTTGAGCTGTGCAAGCAAAACAACAGGCACGTTCAACTCTTTTGCCATCTGTTTGAGGGCTTTTGTGATCTGAGTGACCTCTTGGTTGCGATTTTCGGCCTTATATCCGCGCTGCTTGTCGCTCGCGCTGCTCAAATTCATGAGTGTCAAATAGTCAATCACAACAAGGTCAAGGCCTTCGGTCAGTTTCAGTTTTTGGCATTTTGTGCGCACTTCAAATGGTGAAATTCCTGCGGTCGGATCGATGTAAATCCCGGAAGAAGAAAGTTTTTTCTCCGCCGTCCAAGCGCGTTTCCATTCT
>CANQWP010000108.1 GCA_947627585.1 uncultured Clostridia bacterium | reverse complement strand
AGTTCTTGCAAACGAAGAAATTAGGACAATCATTAGCGCGCTTGACACCGGCTTTGGCGAAGATTTTGACCTTTCCTCACTGAGATATAACAAAGTCATCATCTTGTCCGATGCCGACCAAGACGGCGCGCACATTCGGGCAATTTTGTTGACGTTCTTCTATCGATATATGAAGCCGCTCATCACCGACGGGCATGTTTTCATCGGCTTGCCACCACTTTATAAGGTCTATAAGAAGGACTATGAAAAATATGTCTATTCCGATGCCGAACTTGCCGATGCTGTTGCAAGCGCAGGAAAAGGATATATGATTCAGCGCTATAAAGGCCTTGGGGAAATGAACCCAGAGCAACTTTGGGAGACGACAATGGATCCGGCAAATCGCACGCTCATTCAAGTGACCATTGAAGATGCGGCGCAGGCGGAAAAAATGATCACAACCCTCATGGGCGACGACATTGAAGAGCGCAAAGCCTACATCTCCGAGCATGCCAACTTCGATCGCGAAGACACCTTCATGCGAGACTATAAAAAACTTGACAAAAATTCACCAGATGCAATTTGAAAATTTTTGTTGAAATAATTTTGAAAAAGCGTTGCAGAGTTTTTGAAGAAAAGCAGAAAATGGAAACAACTTTTTGGGGTTTTTGATGAAATTTGATGATGATGACGAATTTGAAAATGAACCGATTGAGCCGATCCCCGGGCAGATGTGTTATGACGAACTTCTCACGCCACTAGAGGAGCTTGAAGAAGAAAAACCTGACACAAGCATTGCCGCGGGGCAGCTTGACATGTGGAATTTGAAACCCGAAAAAGAAAGCGAAAAAGAACAAGAAAAAATTGAAAAAAATGAAAAAGAGTCGAGCCTTCGTCATCCCGAGCGGAGTCGAGGGATCTCCACTAGTCAAGGAGTTTTCCATAACGAAGTCCCTGACCAGCAGAGATTCTTCCAGTCGCGTCGCTCCTGTCAGAATGACACCTCCAATTTGACAGATAAAGAAATTGATAAAAATGAAAAAATTGAACACGACAAAAATTTTGAAAAAATAAAAAATGATGCAAAAAACCCGCAAAAATCGCGTTTTTTTGAAAAAAATGAAATAAAAAACGAAGAAAAACAAACAAACAAAGATGAAGAAATTTTTGAAAAAGAGAAAAGAGAAATAAAAGAAAAGCCAAAAAACATTTTTCAAAAAGACGACACCCAAGAAAACTTTTTTGAAAATTTGGACAAAAAAATTGACGAAAACAACGACACAAGCGAAAAGGAAAGCGAAATGAAAAAAGACGAAAATTTTGAAGAGATGAAAATGAATTTTGACGAGCCAAATGACGCTGAAGAGAATGGCGAAAAACTTGATGCTTCCACCAGCGAGCGTCATGACGACACCGGAAATTCGGTGGGCGGATATTATGGCGGAAACGGCGTGCTTTTCAAGCCGCTTGAAGAGGTTTTGCATGACTCCATGATTCCATACACCGAGCACGTCGTTCTGGACCGCGCTCTTCCGCGTGTTGAGGACGGGTTGAAACCTGTTCAGCGAAGAATTCTCTATTCCATGCTGGAACTTGGGCTGACGCCGGACAAGCCGTATCGAAAATCGGCGCGCATTGTGGGCGACTGCATGGGCAAATATCACCCGCATGGCGACAGCTCGGTCTATGACGCCATGGTCAGAATGTCGCAAGACTTTGTTTTGCGTGCGCCACTTGTTGACGGACACGGAAACTTTGGCTCGGTGGACGGCGACAGCGCGGCGGCAATGAGATACACCGAGGCGCGCATGACTCCGCTTGCCATGGAACTTTTGCGTGACCTTGAAAAAGACACTGTGCGCTGGGGACTGAACTTTGACGACACCTTGAAAGAGCCGGACGTTCTTCCGGGGCGCTTTCCAAACCTTTTGGTGAACGGGACCTTGGCGAGGTGATTGACGGCGTGGTGGCCTACATCGACAACCCGAACATCACGCTTGACCAGATGATGAAAATCATCAAGGGGCCGGACTTCCCGACGGGCGGCGAACTGATTTATGGCGACGGGCTGCGACAAGCCTACGAGACCGGCAAGGGCAAAATCACCATACGAGCCAAAGTGGCCGTGGAACAAAACGGCGACAAGCAAAATTTGGTCATCACCGAACTGCCATATCAGGTCAACAAGGCTCTGCTTTTGCAAAAAATTGCTGAACTGAAAGAGAAAAACAAGGACAAACTCTCTGTCATCAGTGAAATTCGTGATGAATCGGACCGAAACGGCATGCGTGCGGTCATTCGTCTCAAAAAAGAGGCCAACGCGAAGCAAATTTTGGGCATTTTGTTCTCTTCGACAAACATGCAGGTGTCATATGCCATCAACATGGTCGCCATTGCGGGCGGTAAGCCAAAACTTTTGAATCTTTTGGACATCATCTCCTATTACACCGCTTTCCAGCGTGATGTCATTGTGCGCAGGACAAAATTTGACCTCAACGTTGCCAAAGAACGCGCTCACATTGTGGAAGGGCTTTTGATTGCCATCAAAAACATCGACGCGGTCATCAAAATCATCAAAACTTCTGCGAACGTGGCGGAGGCCAAACAGCGTTTGCGCGAAAAATTTGGGCTTTCGGAAAAGCAAGCGCAGGCCATTTTGGACATGAGGCTTGCCCGACTTGTCAATTTGGAAGTGACCAAACTTGAAGAGGAATTGAAAGAACTGAAAGCGCGTATAAAAGACCTTCAGGCCATTTTGGACAGCAAAAAACTTCAACTTGAGGTTGTGAAGAGGGAGATTTCGGAAATCAAGCGCAAGTTTGCCACTCCACGCCGCAGCCAAGAAATCAAAAACGAAGAAATTGTACTGACAAAAATTGAAGAAATTGAGGACACGAAGGACTATCTTCTTGCGCTCTCAGCCGGAAAGACCTTGAAGAAAGTCAGCATGAAAAACTTCTCGAAATCGAACAAGGCTTTGGGCGAAAACTCGACACTTTTCGACATTCACACCCAGGTTTTGCCTGTGAAGGCCACCGACACGGTGCTGATTTTCACCGACCGC
>CANQWP010000107.1 GCA_947627585.1 uncultured Clostridia bacterium | reverse complement strand
ATCAACGTGAAGGACAGCAGCCACGCGCTTGAAATCATCAACAAATTTTCAAAATATATCACCGATTTTGAGGTTTTGAAAGGTGATATGGATGATGTGTTTTTGAACATCACCGGAAAGCGTCTTGCTGAACATTCTGAAAATAGTGAAAATTGAAAAGTTTATTAAGTTTGGAGTTTTGAATGAAAAAGGAAAGCGACACGCTTCTTTCACTTCATGTTTTGGTGAAAAGGCATATCAAAATGTTTGTCAAAGACAAAATGACTGTGTTTTTTTCTGTGTTGGCACCAGTCATTGTGTTGTTGCTTTACATTCTTTTCTTGGGCGACATGCAGGTGAACGCCATCATGAGCTCGGTGCGGGGCTCGGAGTTTGCAAATTCTGTTGACATGGAAGAAATTGAATCCCTTGCGCGGGTTATGATCAACAATTGGATGATCTCGGGCGTGATGGGCGTTTCGTGCATCACCGTGGCCTTCAATGCCAACGCCATTATGGTGCGCGATCGTGAAAGAGGAAACATCAATGATGTGCTTGCCTCACCTGTCAAGACTTGGGTGATTTATGCATCCTACATCATTTCGTGTTTCATCATCACAATTTGCATCACGTTCATCGTTCTTTTCCTTTCAATGATCTATCTTGCTTGCACTGGCGCGTTTTTGCTTTCGGCTGGCGACTTTTTTGCGATTGTCGGCATCACAATTCTGTCCGTGTTTTCGGCGGCTTTTGCCATGGTGCTGATCATAAGCTTCTTCAAAACTGATGCTGCGCTGGCATCGTTCAGTTCTGTTTTCACAACGGCAATAGGCTTTTTGATTGGAGCATATCTTCCTGTCAGCATGCTTCCTGCGCCGATCAGATATCTCACCTGCTTTGTGCCTGGCACATATTCGGCGGGGCTTTATCGAAACTTTTTCTTGCGCGCGCCAAAAGAGCTTTTGCTTGGGGTTTTGCCGGACGATTTTGTGCATTCTCTCATGGGTGAATTTTCGGTGGAAATGGAGTTTTTCGGCACTCACATCACGGCAGGTTGGATGGTGCTGACGCTTTTCTTGTCCATAATTTTGTTCGGGGGACTTTTGATTATTTTATATTCCAAGAAAAAGACAAATTTCTTTTTGATTTCCAAAAAAATAAAGAAAAAAAGGGAAAATAAATAACAGTGCATAAGAAATTTAGAATTTTTGACTATGCAAAAATTTAGTTTGTTCTTTGATTTGTGCAAAAAACGCCAAAAAAATTAAAAAAATCTTCAAAACTCTTTATTTTTCTTGACATTAAGGCCTAAATTTGATATAAATAAAAGGTTAAATTCTTTTAACTATTTTTTTGTTTAGGGAGATGGGGAATGGATATTTTTAAGAAGATGAAAGCAGAGGACCTGAACTATAAAGTCGCAAAGAAAGCGGGAGTATATCCTTATTTTCATGCGCTCAGCTCTGGCCAAGACACAGAGGTCGTCATGGAAGGTCACGACACAATCATGATCGGCTCAAACAACTATCTTGGCTTGACTTCTGACAAACGCGTGATCAACGCCGGCATTGAGGCTTTGAAAAAATATGGCTCGGGCAACAGCGGCTCAAGATTTTTGAATGGGACGCTTGATTTGCACAAAACGTTGGAAGCTGAGCTTGCCAAATTCTTACATAAAGAAGCAGTCATGACTTTTTCGACGGGCTTTCAAACAAATTTGGGCATCATCAGCGCGGTTGTTGGACCGCATGACTATGTTATTTGCGATCGCGAAAATCACGCATCGATATATGACGGCTGCAAACTTTCTTTCGGCAAAATGCTCAGATATCGTCACAGCGACATGGAAGAATTGGAAAAATGCTTGCAAGCGGTGCCGGCAGAAAGCGGCAGCTTGATTGTCACAGACGGCGTTTTCAGCATGGGCGGCGACATTTGCAAATTGCCAGAAATTGTCAAACTTGCAAAAAAATATGGCGCGCGCATCATGGTGGACGACGCGCACTCCCTTGGCGTTTTGGGCAAACATGGACGCGGAACGGCCGAACACTTTGGGCTTGAAGACGACGTGGATATCTATATGGGCACTTTCTCAAAATCGCTTGCTTCGCTTGGGGGATATATGGCGGCAAGCCAAGAGGTCGTGGACTATGTCATGCACGTGTCGCGCCCATATATCTTCAGCGCCAGCATGACGCCGGCTTCTGCGGCTTGCGCGCTTGAAAGTTTGAGAATTTTGGAAGAACATCCAGAGCGCATCAAGGCTCTTTTGGACATTTCACAATACATGCGCGACGGACTCAAAAAACTTGGCGTAAAAATCATCGACAGCATCACTCCAATCATTCCAATTTATGTCTATGAGGACGAAAAGGCTTTTCTTGCTTGCAAACTTTTGCTGGAACGCGGAGTGTATGTCAACCCGGTTGTTTCGCCGGCGACGCCAAAAGGAATGGCTCTTCTTCGAACGTCCTACACGGCCACTCACACAAAAGAGCAAATGGATCGCGCAATGAAAGCCATCAAAGAGGTCTTGGACATATTGAAAGTTTAAAAACGGTGACAGAAAGTCACCTTTTTTATTTTTGGTCAATTTGTTTGCTTTTTCCTCTCTTTTTATGCTATTTTTAAATCATGCACAAGAAAGAAAATGAATTCTCAAATTTTTTGAAAGACAACAATCAAAAAATTTTGTTGCTTAATACGCCAAATTATGGAAATGTTGGAGACTCGGCCATCACGCTTGGGGAGATTGCGCTTTTGCAGGACAATTTTCCGGAGCGAAAAATCTATGAATTTTCTGGGCTGGACGACATGTTCCGCTTGAAACAAATCAAAAAGCACACCTCGCAAAAAGATGTCGTGCTGGTCAACGGCGGAGGCTCAATTGGCTCGCTTTGGAGGATTGAACATGCCCGCATCATGAGGATTTTGCGCATTTTCAAGGACCATAAAATTGTCATTTGTCCCCAAACAATCTTTTTCAAAGATGAAGAGCCGTCGCTTTTGGACAACTTCATCCAGGCGGTCAAAAATTGCAAAGATTTGACCATTTTGGTGAGAGAGCAAAATTCGTTTAACTTCCCCAAAGACATCAATGCCC
>CANQWP010000106.1 GCA_947627585.1 uncultured Clostridia bacterium | reverse complement strand
CACGGCAAGCCGTTTGAGTTTGAAGGGGAAGAATATGTTGCGCGCTGCATTTGCCATGAGATTGACCACTTGAACGGAGTGCTTTTTGTGGACCTCACGGACGAGGGAAAGGAATATAAAAAGTCGCGCGGCGTGGAGTGAAGTTTTTGCCAGTGAAATGTCATTCTGCATTTGCGATGCAAAGTTTTGGCAATCGACATGTCATTCTGAGCGAAGGCATGCAATGCCGAAGTCGAAGAATCTAGACTGGACAGGGATATTTAAGAAAAAAAAGCGTTTGGTTAGCAGAGATCCTTCCCGGCGCTGCGCTTGGACACCCCGTTTGTTTTGCCCGTAAGGTGAGATTTGCTTCGCAAATGCAGGATGACAAGTTGAGAGAGATTTGCTTCGCAAATGCAACATGACAAAATAAGGAAAAAGAAACAATTTAAAAGTGAGAAATAGATGAAGATTCTTTTTTTTGGGACCCCGCTCTTCGCGGAAATTGTGCTTGACAGGCTTTTGAACAGCAAACACAAAGTTGTTGGCGTGGTTGCGCGCGCGGACAAGCCGGCTGGGCGCGGAAACAAAATGGTCTCGCCAAAAATTGTGGAAATTGCAAAAGAAAACTCCATTCCTGTTTTGCAACCCGAAAAATTGAAAGAAGAAATTGAAAATTTTGAAAAAATCGACTGTGACATCTTTGTGACGGCATCATATGGAAAAATTCTGCCAAAAGCGCTTTTGGACATCCGCCCGTGCATCAATGTTCACCCGTCACTGTTGCCAAAATATCGCGGCGCGACTCCAATTCAGTCTGCACTTTTAAACGGTGACGAAGTGACCGGCGTGAGCATAATGAAAACTGAGATCGGCATGGACGATGGCGACATTTTTGCGCAAGAAAAGTTGGAAATTTTGCCGGAAGATGACTATATTTCGCTTTTGCCAAAACTTGCCGAGGTCGGCGCCAAACTTTTGCTGGACACTTTGGACAAAATTGAAGAAAAAGGCTTTGAGAATGTGAAGAGACAAAAACAAGACAACTCTCAGGCCACTTTTGTCAAAATGATCCAAAAAGAAGACGGCCTTTTGGACTTTTCGCAAGACGCGAAAGTTTTGGAAAACAAAGTCCGCGCTTTTTGCGACAGCCCGGTGGCATATTTCTTTGTGGGCGGGCAAAGGATCAAGGTTTTCAAGGCGCGCGCACTTTCAAAAAATGAAATTGAAGGCACACTTATGTTGCAACAAAATTTGAATGAAAAAAATCAAAAAAACGCAAAAAATGTGGCGAATTTGCACAATTTTGGACAAATTCTTTGCACAAAAAAACGTTTTGTCATTTCAACAAAAAATGGTGCTTTGGAAATTTTTCGTTGTCAAGCGCCGGGCGGAAAGGTGCTGGACGCGGCCGCATTTTTGAATGGCTTTCATTTCAAAAGCGATTTTGTTGATGCGTTGCAAGAGAATTCACAAAACGAGGCGCGCTCATGATTTTGGATTTGAGTTTGAAAGAGTTGGAAGAATATGTTTTGCAGTTGGGCGAGCAAAAATATCGCGCCAAACAACTTTTTGAGGGCGCGCAAGCCTTGAAAGAATTGCAAGAAATCTCAAATCTTCCAAAAAGTTTGAAAGAAAAAGTGCAAAAAGACTATTTTTCATATGAAGTTGCGGCGCATCTTGTTTCAAAAGACGGCACGCAGAAGGTGGCAATTCGTCTTGCAGATGGCAGCGTGGTGGAAAGCGTGCTGCTTTCATACAAATATGGCCACACTGTTTGCGTCTCTACACAGGTGGGTTGCCGAATGGGCTGCAAATTTTGTGCGTCAACGTTGAACGGCCTGCAAAGAAATTTGACAGCGGGCGAAATTTTGCTGCAAGTGCTGTTTTTCAACAAACTTTTGGGCGGAAATTTGAAAGAGCGCAAAGTGACAAATGTTGTGCTTATGGGCTGTGGCGAGCCGCTGGACAATTTTGACAACGTCACAAAATTTTTGCGGCTCGTGACGGCGGAAGAGGGGCTGAACATCTCCATGCGCAATATTTCTCTTTCCACATGCGGCCTTGTGCCGAACATATACAAGCTCGCCGACGACGGCTTTTCGGTGACGCTGACAATTTCGCTTCACGCGCCGAACGACGAACTTCGAAAGACGATCATGCCGATCGCAAATGCATACAAAATTGACGAAATTTTGCGCGCGTGCGACTATTATTTCGAAAAGACAGGCAGGCGAATTTGTTTTGAATATTCGCTCATTGAGGGCTTGAACGACACCGACGAGTGCGTCCAAGAACTTGCGAAAATTTTGCGTGGGCGCTCGTGCCATGTCAATCTCATTCCGCTCAACTCCGTGAAAGAGAAAAAACTTTTGGGCGTTTCGCGAAAAAAGGCATATGTGATTGCGGACAAACTGCAAAAGTTGGGCATAAGCGCCACGGTGAGAAGAAGTCTTGGGCAGGACATTGACGGCGCATGCGGGCAACTTCGAAATCGCGTTGGAGGTGCAAAATGAGCGGACTTGTGCTGAAAAAACAAGCGGACATCTTTTTTGTTGAAAATGAAAACGGCGAAATTTTGACCACAAAAGCGCGCAAAAACCTCAAAAAAGACGGCGTTTTTGTGGGTGACAGGGTGATTTTGGACGATGACTGCGCGATCGCAAAGATTGAGAAGCGAAAGAATCTTCTCATTCGTCCGCCTCTTGCCAACTTGGACAAAATGTTTGTCGTCGTTGCGCCAGTGCCGAAAGCGGATCTTTTCACCGTGGACAAACTTTTGTTGTTTTGTGCGCTGAATGAAATTGAGCCGATTTTGTGCATAAACAAGCGCGATTTGGACGAGAAATATTGCAAAAATGTGCAAAAAATATACAAAAATCTTGCAAAAACGCTGATTTTTTCCACTCTTGACGACAGCGTGACGAAAATTGTCTCAAAAATTTCTGGAATTTGTGCGCTTGCCGGACAAAGCGCTGTGGGAAAATCGTCAATAATCAATGCAATCATCGGCAAAAATGTGGCAAAAGTGGACACTTTCTCCAAAAAAATCGAGCGCGGAAAGCAGACTACGCGCACAGTGGAACTATACAAATTCGGCAAGGACAAAT
>CANQWP010000105.1 GCA_947627585.1 uncultured Clostridia bacterium | reverse complement strand
TCGTCCAAAATGTAAAGCACGCCCACAAGACCGCTTCCAATTTGCGTTGCAAGGCGAATTCTTTGCGCCTCACCACCGGACAAACTCTCCGCCGAACGATTGAGCGTGAGATATGAAAGCCCAACATCTTTCAAAAAGTTCAAGCGCGCCAGAACCTCTTTCAAAATCGGCTCGGCAATTTGAGCCTTTGTTTTTGTCAAGCCCAAATCTTCAAACATTGGAATGAGATTTTTGATGGAGTTGTCGCAATATTCAAAGATGTCCTTTCGATTGATTTTCACCGAAAGCGCGCTCTCGTTCAGTCTTTTTCCGTGGCAAACTGTGCAAGTTTGCTCCCTCATAAAGCGCCCAATTTCAAATTTGACCCACTCGCTGGAACTTTCTTGATATCTTCTTCGCAAGTTGTTGACAATGCCCTCAAAATTGACCGAAAGCGTGTGGCGACCGCGAATGTTGTTCACTTCCATATCCACAGTGTCCGCGCCCGTGCCATAAAGAAGAATGTTAAGTTTCTCTTTTGACAATTTTTCAAGAGGCGTGTCCAAGTCTATGTCATATGCCTTTGCGACAGCGGTCAAATAACTCTTTGCCATGCTGCCCGGCTCCATTTTCCAGCCGGTGGAGTCCAGCGCGCCGCCATTTATGGACAAATCTTTGTGGCGAAGCACCAAATTTTCGTCAATGTCCATCGTGTAGCCCAGCCCCGTGCAGTGCGGACAAGCGCCATATGGCGCGTTGAACGAAAACATTCGTGGGCTAATTTCTTCCAACGTCCAGCCGCATTCCGGACAAGCATAGTTGGTGGAATAAGTCTCGGTTTTTTCGTCCGTGACGATGTTCACCAAGCCTTCTGCAAGTTTCAGCGCCGTCTCCAAACTGCCCGTGAGACGCGTGTCCTTGCCCTCTTTGAGCGTGATGCGATCGACGACCACGCTGATGTTGTGTTTGAGGTTTTTGTCAAGCGTGATTTGCTCGTCAAGAGTGAAAATGTTACCATCAACCTCCACGCGCACATATCCGCTGCGCTTGAGACTATCCAAAAGTTTTTCGTGCCTGCCCTTTTGGCCACGCACGACTGGCGCCATGATGGTGATTTTTGTGCCCTCGCCCAGCTCCTTTATGCTGTCCACGATTTGATCGACTGTCTGCTGTTTGATTTCGCGATGGCAGTGCGGACAATATGGCGTGCCGACCCGTGCAAACAAAAGACGAAGATAGTCATATATCTCCGTCACCGTGCCGACCGTGGAGCGCGGATTTCGGTTTGTTGTCTTTTGGTCGATGGAAATTGCCGGCGAAAGCCCTTCAATCACTTCAATGTCAGGTTTTTGCGCCGCGCCCAAAAATTGTCGCGCATATGACGACAAACTTTCAATATATCTTCTCTGCCCCTCGGCGAAAATTGTGCCAAAAGCCAGCGAACTCTTGCCCGAGCCGCTCACCCCCGTGAAGACCACAAATTTGTCGCGTGGAATTTCAAGATTGATGTTTTTGAGATTGTTTTCTTTTGCGCCTTTGATTATGATTGAATTTTTCATGAATTTTGTCCTTTCATTTTCAAAATGCCTTGTCAAAGCCCTTCCAAAGTTTTTTCCAAACTTTGCAAAAGGCTTGAATTTGCCCTAAATATTATTTTATCACAAAATCTTTTGTTTTAAAAGAAAAAACGCATCAAAGCGATGCGTTTTTTGTTTCAAATTTACAGTGTTTTCGCCCTCTCGATCACTTTTTTCTCATAAAGTTCTCTTTCTTTCTTTAGTTTTTCAACATTCTTAGCATTGGCTTTCGCATCTTCTTGCTTTTTCTTTCTGGTCCATTTGGAATAAATCACTTGTTGATAGAAAACTTTTTTTGGCATTGGCGACAAATATAAATTCAATGTGGCGTTGTAATAAAGCGGCAGCGTTTTTCCTTTCTTTAAGTCATAAACAGGTTTTCCAATCTCCAAAAGATATGAATTGGCTTTGAATGATCCATTATCTTTCCACTCGCTTTTGTCCACTTGAGTTAAAATTTGCTCCTGAGAAACAATGATTTTTCCTTTACGAAAGCTGGCATGGATTTTTATTGGAATTTTTTTTATAAATTTTGCCTTTGTCGCCAAAGCAACAGCCTTGCTGGAAAGATAGTTATTTTCCAAATCAGTTGATTCAATCCAACACAAAAGGCCATATCGTTTGACCAAAGGCTTAACTTTGTCCGCCAAGAAATATATTGTTGTTGGCGACAATTTTGTTGCACTGCAAGTTTCTTCTCCCATTTTTCACCTCTTTTTTCATTTTAACACAAGCACTGACAAATGTCAATGGTCAAAATGGACTTTTTAAAGAAAAAGTTCTCATTCAATCTTTTCTTTTCTGTTCAAGCGCTTTTTGAGATTGTTGATTTTGTTTCGAAGTTCAATTGCGCGTTCAAAATCAAGCTGAGATGAGGCAATTTTCATCATGCTTGTAAGGCGCTCAATTTCGGCAGGAATATCTTTCTTCGAGATATTGTTATCAGTGACTTTTTTGGAGATGTCCAGCGTGTTTTTGATTTCTTTTATGATCGTTTTTGGCACAATTCCGTGCTCGGCGTTGAATTTTTCTTGAATTTCGCGGCGGCGATTTGTCTCGTCAATTGCGTGCTTCATGCTGTCCGTGATGACATCTGCAAACATGATCACGTGGCCATTTTCATTTCGCGCAGCACGGCCAATTGTTTGAATAAGCGCCCACTCACTGCGCAAAAACCCTTCCTTGTCCGCGTCCAAAATGCAGACAAGTTCCACTTCGGGCATGTCCAAGCCTTCGCGCAAAAGATTGATGCCGACCAGAATGTCAAACTCGCCCATGCGAAGTCCGTTGATGATCTCCACGCGCTCCATCGTGTCAATTTCGCTGTGAAGATATTTCACGCGGAACTTTCTGTCCGCAAGATAGGTCGTCAAACTTTCTGCCATTTTCTTTGTGAGAGTTGTCACAAGCACGCGCGCGCCACGGTCGATTGTTTTGCGGCATTCTTGCATCAGCGCCTCCACCTGATTTTCAACCGGCTTGATTTCAATTTTCGGATCCAAAAGTCCCGTCGGGCGAATGATCTGTTCCGCGATACGAGGATGGCGCTCCAGCTCATAATTCCCCGGCGTGGCGGAAACATAAACAATCTGA
>CANQWP010000104.1 GCA_947627585.1 uncultured Clostridia bacterium | reverse complement strand
TGCTCTTCTTTAACAACAACCTTTTTTGCTGGGTTTGTATAGTTTTTGACCGCTTTTTCAAGATCACGCACGCTCAAATTTCTTGAAACAATAAGCTGCGCCAATTTGAGTTGTTCTTTTGCGTCATCAATAACCACAAGCGCTCTTGCGTGTCCTGCAGAGATTTTGCCGTTTTCAACCATTTGAAGAACATCAGGATATAGGGTCAATATTCTGAGTGTGTTGGCAATGTTCGAACGGCTTTTTCCGATTCTTTCCGCCACGACCTCTTGCGTGAGATTATATTCGTCCATCAACTGCTTAATGGCTTTTGCTGCCTCGACCGGGTTAAGATCCTCTCTCTGCAAGTTTTCGATGATGCTTATCTCTTTGATTTGTTTGTCCGTATAATTTTTTATGACCGCCGGAACTTTGCTTAGGCCACACAACCTTGCTGCTCTCCAACGTCTTTCGCCGGCGATGATGAGATATTCCCCATTCGGTTGACGGTTTAAAACAATAGGCTGAACAATTCCGTGAACCTTGATTGATGCAGCAAGCTCTTTCAAAGCTTCTTCGTCAAAATTCTTTCTTGGCTGATTTGGATTTGGCTTAATTTTTTCAATATCAACCTCCAAAACACCGTTGTCGTTTTGTTTTTGATTGGTTATTTTATCGTAACTTTCTTCCTCGTCGTACAGGCCAAAAAGCGCGCTAAGCCCCTTCCCTAGACCTTTGTTGTTGTTCATTCTTCATCCTCCTTTGCTCCATTTTTTACTTTTGCTTTTTTCACTTTTGAGATCTTTGTGTAATTCGAATTTGCCCTCTTCAAGATTTCTTCTGCCAAGCTCAAATAGGCTTCCGCTCCCTTTGAATTTGCATCATATAAAGCGATTGGCAGGCCATGACTTGGGGCTTCAGCAAGACGAACATTTCGAGGAATGGCTGTCACATAGACCTTTTTGTTGAAAAACTTGATAATTTCATTGCTCACTTGATTTGTAAGGTTATATCTTTTGTCTTTCATCGTCATGACAACACCTTCAATATCCAAGTCTGGATTGAGGTGATATTTGATCAAGCGAACGGTGTTCATAAGCTGCGTCAATCCTTCGAGTGCAAAATATTCACATTGAATTGGAATGATAAGGCTGTCAGCCGCGGTAAGCGCATTTACGGTGATAAGCGCAAGCGAAGGCGGGCAATCGATCAAAATGAAATCATAAGAATCACGAATTTCGTCCAAAATCCTCTTTAAAACCTTTTCGCGCTGCGGAATTTGCACCAATTCAACTTCTGCACCGGCCAAATCAACTGTTGAAGGAATTATGTAAAGATTTTCGATGATTGTTGGCTGAATCACCTCTTCATAGTCACTTTCTCCGCCAATGAGGTCATAAATCGTCTTCAAATCTTTCGTTTTGTTGATTCCAACGGCGCTGGTTGCGTTTCCCTGCGCGTCAACATCAAGAAGCAAGACCTTTTTCCCCATCAAAGCCATATAGGTGGCAACATTCACACACGTTGTAGTTTTCCCGACACCGCCTTTCTGGTTGGCAAAAGCAATAATTTTTCCCATAAACTTTACCTTTAAAATTATTTTTCTATTGAATTATACAATAAAAATGAAAAAAAATAAAGAAAAATAAGCATTTTTCACATATTTTTCTTGTTTTTGTTTGTTTTGAAAACTTTTCTTTTAAATTGTCTTTTTAATAAAAACTCGTGTTTTTATGAAATTGGCGACGTTCGTGGCTTGTTTTGTGGGCGAGGATATTTCAGTGGCGTCGCCCTTTCTTTTTTTATTATCAAGATTTTTCTTTCCATTGCATCGATTTGAGGCTCGTTTATCGCAAAATCATGCACTTTTTCAATTTTTCCGCCCAAAATTTGAATTGCTTTTTGTGCTTCTTGCAGTTCTTCGTCCAATTTTGACGATTTATATATGATTGCTTGCCCGCCAACTTTGACAAGGGGCAACAAATATTCGACAAGTGTAAGAAGTGGCGCGACCGCTCTTGCAACTGCGACATCAAAAATTTCGCGATTTGTTTTTGCAAATTCCTCCGCACGTGCATGAACTGCAAAAGCTCGGTCGAATCCCAACATCTTGATGCTTTCATCAAGAAAGTTTGTCCTTTTGTTCAGGCTGTCCACCATGTGAATTTCAATGTCAGGACGGACGATCTTGAGCGGGATTGCCGGGAAGCCAGCTCCGCTTCCAACATCGACCACTTTTGCATCTTTTGGCAAGAATTTTTCGCCCAGCGCACTGTCCAAAAAATGTTTGACTGCAACATCATTTTCTTCAGTGATTGCTGTCAAATTGAAAAGTTTGTTTGTTTCCACAAGATGATGAAAAAACAAATCAAATTGATTTTCTTGATTTTTGTTCAGTTTTATGCCATATTTTTCAAACAAAGCGCCTAGATTTTTCATTTTTATGCCTTTTTTTGCCTTTTTCTTTCGAAATTTTTTATTTTTTCGCTTTTTTCACCAAAATTGCAAGAATAGAAATGTCGGCCGGCGACACTCCGGAAATGCGCGATGCTTGCCCCAAGTTTAGAGGACGAATCTGTGTCAATTTTTCTCGCGCTTCCACGCGCAAGCCTTTTATGGACATATAATCAAAATCTTCTGGAATCTCGACATTTTCATTTGCAAGCATTTTGTCAATTTCTTCTTGCTGCTGCTTCAAATATCCTTCATATTTGATTTTTGTGTTGATAATTTCCAAGAGTCTTTTGTCAAATCCGGAAAAAAGTTGATAAACTTTGTCAATTTTGAAAATATCAAGATTATTTCTCTTCAAAATGTCCGCAAAATGCAAATTTTCTTTTGGCAACGGCTCGCCATTTTCAGAAAAAAGTTTTTCAAGTTTTTCGTCAATTTTAACTTTTTTCGCCAAAATTGCTTCGATTTCCTCGATTTTTTTGCATTTTTCTTGAAATTTCGCCCAACGTTCATCGTTCACAAGCCCCACTTTTCTTCCAATTTCCGTCAAGCGCATGTCGGCGTTGTCTTGTCTTAAAAGAAGGCGATATTCCGCTCGACTGGTCATCATGCGATATGGCTCGTTTGTGCCTTTTGTCACAATGTCGTCAATCAGCACGCCAATGTAGCCGTCGCTGCGCTTTAACACAAGTTGAGGCTTGTTTTGATTGAAAAGGCTGGCGTTGATGCCGGCGATGATCCCTTGCGCAGAGGCTTCCTCATATCCGCTTG
>CANQWP010000103.1 GCA_947627585.1 uncultured Clostridia bacterium | reverse complement strand
GGCGTGTTTTTGAAATTTGACGGCGAAAATCCTGCAGTTATTGTCAACAATGCCGATTGGTTTGACGGCTTTGACTATGTTTCTTTCATGCGCGAAGTGGGAGTGCATTTCAACGTCAACAAAATGCTTTCGAACGAGATCTATGCCAATCGTTTGGAGGAAGGCGGCTTGACCTTTTTTGAGATGGGCTATATGCTGATGCAAGCATATGACTTTGTGCACCTCAATCAAAAATATGGCTGCGTTTTGCAGTATGGCGGGCAGGACCAGTGGGGAAACATCACCGCCGGATGCGAACTTCAAAGAAAACTCAATTTTGCAAACGGCACAAACGTGGAATTGATTGGCGCAACAAACCCTCTTCTTATGACGCCGGAAGGGAAGAAAATGGGCAAGACCGAAAAGGGCGCAATTTGGATTGACCGCGACAAAATTTCGGCATATGATTTCTTTCAAGGCGTATATCAAACTCCAGACGCTTGCGTTGAGATGATGTTTGCGCTTTTCACCGATGTGCCGATGAAAGAAGTTCGAGAGATGATCAAGTCCGACATCGTTGGCGCAAAAAAACGCCTTTCATTTGAAGTGACAAAATTTGTTCGCGGGCAAGAGGACGCTGAACTTGCTCAAAGCATGAGCGAAAACCTTTTCTCGCAAGGCGGGGACGATGCGCCGGTGGTTGAGGTGAAAAAAGCGGAATTGCCGATGGGCATTTGCGACCTTTTGTGCAGATGCAATCTTGCGCCATCAAAAAGCGAGGGGAGACGCCTTGTGCAAGGTGGGGCGATTTCGTTCAAGAACGAAAAAGTCACCGATTTTGCGCTTTCAATTTCAGCGGAAGACATCGGCGATGGCGCACTTCTCAAAAAAGGAAAGAAGAATTTCATCAAAGTTGTTGTGAAATGATTTAATCCACAATAACCAAGTCGGTTGTTTGCACTTGCATAAACTCGGCTATGTTTTTTATCGCTGTAAACCGGAAATTTGTTTTTCCGTCCAAAATTTTGTTTAAAACCCAAAGGCTGATTTTGCATTTTCTGGCAAACGCCGATTTACTGTAACAGTTTTCTGCTATAAAGTCTTTTATCATCTTTGTGTTTATTGTTATTCCACTGTTGTTTATTGAATTTTTCATATTTTTCTCCTTAAAAGGTTTTGACCAAACGGTCTAAGTATATTATACTAGACCATATGGTTGAAGTCAAGCGTTTTTAAAACCGATTGGTTATAATATTTTCATATAGGATATAGGAGACTACATGAAAATATTTGCAGAAAGACTTAAAGAATTAAGACTGGAAATGGGATTGTCAACCACAAAATTGGGAGAAGCGATTGGCGTATCAAATGTTGCAATCAGCAGATGGGAAAGAGAACTCAGAATTCCAAACATTGAGAATTTGGTTGCGCTTGCAAAGTACTTCAAAGTGTCCACTGACTTTTTGTGCGGTTTGGAAGATTAAAATTTTTTACTTTGGATCAAGAACATATGGTTGAATTTGCAAAAGAAGTGGAAATTGAAGAGAAAAAGTCCAAGTTTTTGGGCTATCTTCTTCAGTGCCACAATGTGCAAGAGGTGGAAGCGGCGCTTGAGACTTTGCGCGCCATGCACAAAAAGGCGACGCATATTTGTTTTGCATATTCGCTGAAAAGTCCGTTTTTGGAAAAGGCCGTCGATGACGGCGAGCCGGGCGGAACGGCGGGCAGGCCAATTCTCTCTGTCATTCAAAAGAAAGGGGTGCAAGACGTTTGCGTGTTTGTGGTGCGCTATTTTGGCGGAATCAAACTTGGCGCGGGCGGACTTGTGCGTGCCTACACAAAAGTGACAAGTTTGGTGTTGGGGTGAAAGATGACAATCACAAAAATCAAGCGCATTGGCGCGACAAATCGGTTTCATGTCTATGCCGACGAAAAGTGGGCAGGCGTTTTTCTTGATGAGATTTTGGCGAGATATCAGTTCAAAACGGGCGCGGAAATTGACGACGAAGCTTTCAAAAAAATCAAAGCCGAAAACGATGAGCGCGTCGCGTTTGACATGGCCGTGTCTTATCTTGAAAAATATGTTGTCAACGAAAAGGGCTTGAAGGACTATTTGAAAAAGAAGGGCTTTGAGGGCGCAACAATCTCCAAAACTTGCAAAAAACTTGAAGAATATGGAATGATTGATGACGAAAAATATGCGAAGAACTATTTTGAGAGTTTGAGCAGCAGCCAAGGAAAGCGAACCATTGCTCGCAAACTTACGCAAAAGGGCGTCTCGAAAGAAATTGTGGACGAACTTCTTGAAAACGTTGACGAAGAAGATGAATTTGAAAAAGCACTCGCTTTGGGCGAAAAATTCGCAAAAAATCGCGATAAAACGCCAAAAAACAAGCAAAAATGCCTTGCGCATTTGATTTATAAAGGATATGATTATTCTGTGGCAAAAAAAGTGACCGACCAAATTTTTGCGCAAATGGAGGACGAAAATGATTGGAATTGATTTGCAGGAAGTTTCGCGCATTAAAGACGCCGAGAAACTTTTGGAAAGAATCGCGCTTGACGAGGAAAAAGCATACATAAAAAAGTTTCAAAAAGATTTTTCCATGCGCGTGGCGTCACTTTGGGCGGTGAAAGAGGCCGTTTTCAAGGCGCTTGATTTGAAAAGCGGACAAATTTCATATAAAGAAATTGAACTTTGCCACCGTGACAGCGGCGCGCCATATGTTGTTTTGCATGAAAAGGCCAAAGCGCGGCTGGAGGAGCTCGGCTTTGAAAAAATTGAAATCTCAATTTCTCATCAGCCAACCATTGTCGGCGCGGTGGCAATTTGCGTGAAATGAAACACAACTCACAAATGAATAAAAAATTTTGACTTATTCAAAATAAGTTTAAAATTTCGGGATACGGGTGAAAATTATGCAAAGAGCATACAAAAAACTTGTTGAAAAAGCAGAAGGCTTGGAAAAGAAATTTGGAAGTCTTGAAAATTTTGCCATTTCAACAAATTTTGAAGATTTGCATACGATGAAAATGAGAGAAGAACTCTCGGCACAATATGGCAAATTCACCTTGCATCCTTTTTTTGACGACAAAATTTTGAGAAAGGAATTTTTGGAACTTGAACTTGCCGACTTGTGCGACCTACAAAAATTTGACGGTGAGTTTGATGGAGAATTTGTTTAAAAGAGGAGAGATATATTTTGCCGACCTCAGTCCCGTTGTTGGGAGCGAGCAAGGTGGAGTTCGCCCTGTGCTTATCATCCAAAACGACGTGG
>CANQWP010000102.1 GCA_947627585.1 uncultured Clostridia bacterium | reverse complement strand
CGGTCTTGTCGCCAAAAAGCGTGGCAAAAGCAACTGCTCCGTTCTCTTTGCCCATGTGCGAATAAAGCACTTCTTTGATTTTCAGGCGAAAACTCTCGTCCGGCGAAAGCCGGCTCCCTTGAAATTGAATGTCTTGGGCGGAGATTTTTGCCGTGTAAGGCGTGCTGTCGCGGAGATAGAACGAGTTGAACTTTCCAAGTTCAAACAGTTTCGCATTCAAAATTTCGGCGTCAAAAGCCAAGATGTCGCCCGCCACAACATCGTCTTCGCTTTTGATTGAAATGTCCAGCCGAATGTTTTTCTCGGCCTTGCCATTTATGTAAACATCTTTCAAAATCACCGTTGCGCGATTTCCATAAGTTGAGATGGAAATGTCGTCGCTCACCCGGCCAATCACGCTTTGCGGGCCGTGAAAGGCCCGCCCCTCAAAAGTCAGCTGCCCAAGCGGAAAAAGACCAAAGCCAATCAAAAAGAATGCAAAAACGACACAAAAAGCGCGAAATTTGCGAAATATGAGCGCATAAACAAAAAAGCAAACAAGCGCAAAAGCGTCAAAAAGAATGAAAAGCCAATTTCCTTCAAAAACAAACTTTGCTGAGGCGATTGCCAGCAAAAGAGCCAAAAAACCATAAAAAAGGGGCCTTGTGTGAAAGACTTTCTTTTGTGTTTGTTTCATTTAAGAAAATTTTATCACAATTTGGCAAGTTTTGCAAGTTGTTTAAATTTAAAATTCAACTATAGCGGGCTTTTTTACAAAAGTTTTGTGCCGTGCAACTCATTTTATTTTCTTTTCAAGTCGCTTTTCCAATTCCGAAAACTTTGACTGGCTTTTTTCGCTTTGAGTTTTCTTTCCAAAAAAATCGCAAAAGCCCTTTTCATCGGTGACATATTCTGGATGTTTAGTGACAAAAGACTGCAATTTTTTGCTTACATAATCGCGCGGAACTTCTTCATAATGAAAAACATTGACCGCCAAAGGCCTTTCCACCTCAACAAAAGGCGAATCTTTCAAAAGATAGACATAAAGTTTTCTGTTGCCGTCTTTTGCGGTGATGTGGTCGTCAAAATCAAATTCATATGGAAAAATTGCATATCCAAGTTTTGTTCCCTCAATTCTTTGTGGCTCAGTTATGAAAAATGGCATGTTTCCCTCCAAAAAAATGTGTCCTATCCACCTTTATGCAAAAATTGTTTAAAAGATGCTTGTCCCCGATCCGACTTTGGCAAAAGTCAAAGACAAATCTTTGATTGTTTGAAAGTTTTCAAAAGTACAAGGTACAAAAAGAAGAGTTGAAGTCCTCTTCTTTTTGTTTAATCAAACTTTTTCCCAGCAAGCATAAAGCGTCGTGTTGCCGGTCACCTTGTATGATGTGAAACCGGATCCGCCCGATGTCAAATTCCCCCACGCCGACGTTCCCCAAGTTGTGGATTTGAATGTGTGCGTCACAAGATGCGCCTTGCCCGTGTACATCACGCCGGTGACTTGATATTTGCTCTGTGTCAAATCAAGCGTTGTTCCAGCAAGCACCCATTCGGTTGCAATGGCTTTTGGTGCTGATTTCCAATCGTGTGCAGTGTATCCAAGCACGGTGTAAGCATCAAGCCTGAATTGGACGGAATAATATTCTGTTCTAAGTTCCGTCTTTGTAGCCTCAAAACTCAAGCTTTTGTTTGAAATTGTGATGACGGTGTTTGGACTGCAATGCACGCCATCAATTTGATAGCCGTTGAAGCTATAGTCGATGCGATAGCTGTTGTGCCCGCCTTCTTGATAGTCAACATAATAGTTCGTTTGAGAGTGAAGCGTGATTTGTTCGCCTTGATAGTGATATTCGTCATATGTCTTTGCGGTGTGAGCCCCATTCACTTTTTCATAATATGTGTATGTGACACGATATTTGTTTCTCAAATAAAGTGAGAGGTCGCCATTTGGCATGAATTCTGGCAAGGCCGAAAGAGTCGTGTAGGCCGGGTCGGCAAACCATAATGTGACGCCATCTTTTTGGTCTTTGAGGTCCGCTTGTGTCTTGATGATGACGGTCTTTGGAAGCATATAGACGTTCTCTTGACCGGCATAGCCACTTGCTGAATATGGCAAAATTCTTGTGCCTTCGGCAAGCAGAAGCTCTCTGCCGTTTTCGTCAAACAGAAGTGGAGTGCCTTCGTCATAAATCTGGAATTTCCACTCATGAACGACGCTGATCACATCCCATTTTGCATAAATTGTCAAGTCGCTTTCTGGCATGATTCCGTCAAATTCTTGTTCAAAGTTTTGATCCATGAACCAGCCGCCAAAAGCATAGGTTGTTGTCACGCCGGTCTCGTTGATCACAAGCTCTTCGTTTCCATATCCGCCCAATTGCTCAAAGGCATCGCGGCTGTTATAAACTTTGATGTCCTCAAGCGTTGGCCCAACACCCGTCACGAATGAAAGCGTATATTCGGTCAAAACTCGATATGTTTGATATGAAGCATAGACATTTGTGCTGTCTTGTGGCACGTGAGTGAGTGGAATGCCGTCTTTGTCAACCCAGCCGGCGAATTCTTGAAGATAAAGTTGAATGCCGTTCTTTGTTTCAATATATCTTTCCACGCCCATGTTTTCAAGGTCTTGACGCAGATCTGTGTCAACAAGAGCAAATTGCGAGCCATAAAGCTTGTCACCAACATAATAGTTGACTGTGCGCCAAGCCTCCACAATCGTCCATTTTGCATAAAGTGTGACGCTGTGTCTTGGAATCTTGTTCTCTGTGAATTTGGACGTTGACGTGAAGTTTTGATCGGTGAACCAGCCGTCAAAACGATATACTGTCTTTTCTGTCGAAGTTTGATCAACAATGTCTTGAGTGTAGTTTGGAAGATTGAACGTCGTTCCAATCTTTCCTGTGACAGGGTTGACTGAAAGTCCTGGACGATTTGTTTCAAATGTCACCGTAAACTCTCTTTCGGCCGCTTTTTGCCACTTTCCTCTCTCGGCGTCATATTCGACGTTTTCTTCATATGGATAGTCTTTCACAAAAGTGTTGTAGCCAGCAAAATCAAGGTCTTTGTCAAGGGCAAGATAAAGATTCTTGCTCTTGTCTGGGTTGTTCGATTTCAAATAGAGCGTCGTGCCAGAAATCAGTGGCATATCCATTGCAAACGTCAACTGCCCAACGACAGTTTGACTATATTTTTCGCCGCTCTCTTTTTTGCCTTCAAAAGTCCCAAGCCCAATGCCCACGGTCATTGTGCCCATCTTGCTGTCGCCGGTCAATTCTTCCATGTTAAGCGAGATGTTGTAGTGAGCATCTTGTTCGCTTG
>CANQWP010000101.1 GCA_947627585.1 uncultured Clostridia bacterium | reverse complement strand
GCCGTCCTTCCAGACACAAACACGGAAGAAATCCTAAGGACCAACAGCGTCCAAATCTATCATTCTGTTTCAAGCTCAAATCAACTTGTCAACGTCTTCAACTTGTCCCTTTCTGGCACGGCACTCAAATATGTCAGACCCGACCTTATTTCTTGGGTCGCATATGGCACCGGCACTGACAATGTGAAATATTGCCTCACTCAGCAAATGAAAGATGCGGATCCGGAACTTGCAAATTGCATGGTGATTTGGGAGAAATATATAAATCAAAATGGCACAACTTTCACACTCGATACAAACGAAATTGAAGGCATTTGGCAAGCCTATTGCAGCATCAAAGACACCAGCGGCAATGAAGTTTGGCGCTTCGAAATTGAGGGCCTCTCCACCATCAAAGTCCAACCAAAAAATTATGTGTGGCTGATTCTGCTCATTCTTGGCATCGTTTTGGCCCTTTTGTTGACCTTGGCACTTGTCATTGTTTTTCTCATGAAAAAGAAAGAAAAAGTTTGGTGAAATTCAAAAAATCGGCAAAAATGCCGGTTTTTTTATAATATGTTGTCCACGCTCGCGCCCATGAAATGTTGGAAAGTTTCAACATAGTTTTTGATTATGTTCAGCGAAACATAAAACTCAATCTCTTCCTCTTCGTCAATATAAGTTTTCAAGCGTACAATTTCAACGCCAAGTTGTTCAGTGTTTTTGTGATTGACCAAAAAACAAAGACCTTGCTCGCGCTTGAACCATTCATATTCCAAATTGTCCACCAAACTTGCCACCTCGCCGTTGACAATCCCGCCATTTTCTTCAATGGCGACTTCAATTTCATAGCAACGATTGTTGACAATGGTCAGCGCATCTTTGACAAGCTTGTCCTCCAAATAGCAAATCCCCACAATCACCCCGACCAAAGAAAGGATTGCCAAAAGTTTGAACCACAACCATTTTGTCATTCTTCCACCTCCCCAAGAGGTGAGATTTTCATTGTGACATATTTTTCATGATATTTTTGCAAATACACCAAGCCCGATTTGTCCACAGTGAGAAGAAGCACATCTTTGACGCGCTTTATGTTTGCTTTTTTGAGAATTTTGCTGATGACGCGCTCATCAATTTGCGCAATTCCAAGGTTGTCTTTGACAATTTTTCCTTCATTGATGATGTTGATTGGAATTGTGCTTTTTTCAACTTGCAATTGCATATCGCCAACTGTAAGTGGCGCAAAATTGCTTTTTGGAAGCACACTCATTTTTCCATTTGTTTCCATGATGGCATATTGCACCTGCTCAATTTTGAAATAGCCACTTCCGCGGAGTGCCTCAAAGACATCGTCCACAGAGATGTCAAGATTTTTGAGTGCTTTATAGTCGATGCCTTTTGGATTTATGACAATCACCGGTTTCCCGCTGACAAATTGAGAAAATTTTTCGCTCATTTTGCACAAAAAAGCTAAAATATAATGCAAAACAACCAGCGTCAAAAGCGGAATTATGCCATGCAACACCGGGACGGAGACCTCCGCCATTGGAATTGTGGCAAGGTCGGCAATGATGAGCGTCAAAACAAGCTCAAAAGGCTGCATTTCGCCAAGTTGCCTTTTGCCCATAAGTCGATAAAGAAACAAAACAACGACATAAATTATGATTGCCCTGAAAACAATTGTCAACATGCCCTTATATTTTGCAAAAATAAAAAAAATATCAAAAAAGCCGAAAATTTGCGCTTTTATTGTTTAAATTTTTAATATTAAATTATTTTTCCCTAATTTTTCAATCTTTTTTAATCACAAGAAAAATGAACTTGATAATATGGAAAAGAAATCTTTTTTATGCTCATTTTTTTCTCCAAAATATTTTTTTATTTTTTCATTTGAAAAAACTTTGAAAAAAATAATTTATTTAAATAATATTTTTTATTTTTTTGCCATTTTTGCGCGCTTTTTTGTCATGTTTTTAACTTTTGAGCCAAATTTTTCTTTGAACTTGACGACATAGAATGAAAAGTTTATGACGTTGAACATGACGCACAAAATTGTGAACATTCCAATGCCGACCGCACAAGAAATGCAAAGATTGAAAAATATCGGCATGACATATGAAAGGAGCGAACTCAAAAAAGATGTCAGTGCCATTGTCGGCACAGAGAACAAAATCATGAGCAAAAGATTTTTTTTGATTTCAATTTTGATTTGCAGTTTTTTTCGAAGCATGATGATGTTCAAAAGTGCAGTCACAAGTGACGACGCCCCCATTCCAACAATCAACGCGTTAATGCCAATCAAGCGCGGCAGCGTCAGCACCGCAATGAACAAAAACACACCGCCGCAAAGATAGTTCAAAAACGATTTCACTTCCAGCCCGACCGAGTTGAGAATGGCGGACGTGATGTTTGTCAGTCCCATCGGAATCATGATCCAAGCGGAATATTGCAAAAGTTTTCCGCTGAGAGGCTCGCCATATATGAAGTCACCAAGTTTGTCGCCGATTGCCATAAAGCATGGAACAATCAAAAACGAGACAAAAAGCGCAAAAACTATGCTTGAAGAAACGCGCTTTTGAATGTGGTCGCTGTCATTTTGCACCATTGCCATGGAAATGTCCGGCACAAGCGCTGTCGCCAAAGAGCCAATCAGTGACGACGGAAGATAAAGAAACGGAAGCGTCATGCCAATCGCGATGCCATAGAGGCTCATGGCCTGAGAAGACGTATAGCCCGCCATGATGAGTTGCGCCGGCAAAATGAGAGCAATGAGCGGCTGAACAAAACTTCCCGCCACGCGCACACCGGTTATGGGCGCAGACTGACGAATGACCTTGCGATATATCTTTGACGGCTTGCCCATCTTCCCTCCGTAGAAAAAAAAGAGAAGCACAACAAAAGCCGACGAAACAAAGCACGAAAAAGTGAAACTCCACGCGACCGACATTGCATTTTGAAGTGCCGTCATTCCGGAGGCCAACACCAGCACGCACACGACAATTTTGACAATTTGCTCCAAAAGTTCGCTGGCGCAAAGGCCAAAATAGTTATCATTCCCCCACATCGCGCCGCGAAAAACGGAATAGATGGCAGAAAAAACAAGCGATGGCAACAAAATGATGAGAATGTTCATGCAGTTTTGGTCGGTGAAAAGATTGGCAAAAAGCCCGCGGAACAAAAAAATCACCAAACACAAAACGACGCTGACCAAAAGTCCAAGAATGGCGCTGGATGTGACAAGCGTGGCCATTGCCTTGCGGTCAGAACTGACGCGAAAAGATGCCGTCATGCGCGAAATGATCAGTGTGAAGCCGCTTGAAACAAGCGTCAAAAGCACCATAAACACCGACAGCGCCACTTGAT
>CANQWP010000100.1 GCA_947627585.1 uncultured Clostridia bacterium | reverse complement strand
GAACGCCGTGTCAAAAATCAGCACTTGCGGAACGTTTGGCATCACTTTTGCGCACGCTTTGACGCCTTTTGTGTTTGCAGGATTGTGAAGTGGCGCAAGGTCATCAAGTTTTTTAAGATTTTTCAAGACATCGTCAGTCACAAGCACACTTTTGTCAAAAAGCCAGCCGCCTTGCACAACGCGATGGCCGACAGCATCAATTTCACTGAGGCTTTTGATGACGCCATATTCTTTGTTCACCAAGATTTCAAGAACCTTTGAGATAGCCTCTTCGTGATTTTTTGCGCCCTCAAAAGTTTGGGCCTGACCGTTGTGCTTATATTCAATCACCGGCTTTGGCAGACCAATTCGGTCGCAGTTACCTTTTGCAAGCACCTTTTCGGTCTTCATGTCAAGAAGTTGATATTTAAGTGATGAACTTCCCGCATTAATAACTAAAATTTTCATATAAAATTCTCTCCTTTTCTGGGGAGGCACCAACTCCATAAACGCCGACACGATTTGCAAGCAAATCTAACGGCTATTACGTTGGTTCCCCGTCCCAATCTCCCTCCGCTTAAGGTAATTTTCAATTTTGCTCGCCGGACAAAGTCCTACGCTTCACAAAATTGAAAATTTATTTAGATCGAACGAAGTCGCAACCGTTATTTTTCAATCTAAACTTCCTTTAAATCTCACCCAAATTATTGGTGGTGATCCATAGGTCAGTTGTCCCCACGCTCTTGCGCTTGCAATGCCGTGATTGCCGCCACCGCCACAATTTCGTCAACGGTGCACCCGCGCGAGAGGTCGTTGACCGGCTTTTTCAGCCCTTGAAGAATCGGCCCAAGCGCATGAAGTCCACCGACATATTGCATGGCCTTGTATGCAATGTTCCCCGCCTCGATATCCGGAAAAATCAGCACGTTCGCCTCGCCTTTCAACGCACTTTCCGGCGCTTTATGCTCCGCCACCTTTGGCGCCATTGCCGCATCAAATTGAAGTTCGCCGTCGCAGAGCACATCTTTTTCTTTTCGCGCAAACTTTTCATATGCCGTGCGCACCTTGTCAACCGCCTCGCTCTTGGCGCTGCCTTTGGAGGAATATGACAAAAACGCAACTTTTGGCTCAATCCCAAACATCTTTGCGCTTTTCACGCTTTGGCTGGCGATTGTGCAGAGCATGTCGGCATCTGGGTTTTCAATCACTCCGCAGTCCGAAAGGATCAGTGGCCGGTCGTTCAAAAATTTGTTTTTGCCCAAAAGCAAGAAAAATGACGAAACCGGTTCTTTTTTGCTCTTGCCCTTGATGATTTGCAGTGCCGGCCGAATGCTTGTCGCGGTTGTGGCCTCTGCACCTGACACCATTCCGTCAGCAAAGCCGCATTCCACCAGCAGCGTGGCAAAATAATATGGATCTTTTTCAAGTTCGCCAGCCTCTTGCAAGGTCATGCCCTTTTCTTTGCGCTTTTCATAGAGCGTCTTGACAAGTTTTTCGCGCTCCGGAAAGGTCACCGGGCTGACAATGTCAAATTTTTCAAATTCCTTGTTCCGCAAAATCAGCGCGCTCGCGTCCCCGACAAGCAAAACTTTGACAATTTTCTTTTTTTGCAAAATTTTGACAGCCTCAAAGGTGCGCTGCGAGAAACTGACCTCCGGAAACACAATCGTTTTTTGTCGCTTTTTCGCGGCATTCAAAATGTCATCAATTTTAAACATATATCTTCTTCTTTTTCACCTTGTTTTCAAATAAAATATAAAAAGTCCACTTCAAATATTTCAAGCCTGCGCCCCAAAATCTCCAAACAACATGCCAAAGTGGACAAGCCAAAAACACTTTTATGCCTGACTATATTTTAGAAAAAAAGAGAGCAGAATGTCAAACAAAATGAAAGAAAATTTTTCAAAATCAAAACAATTTTTGGCGAAAAGAAATGGATGCTCAAACATCACTTTCTTATCGATTTTTTTCACCGCGCTTGTTTTGTTTTTTCTTGCTTGCATGATTGCCTCTCCGGCAAAGTTCATCAAAAGTTCGCTTGACGGAATTTCGGCGTGGGCGTTCAATGTCCTGCCAAGCGTTTTGCCTTTCATGTTTTTCACGCGCGTGCTGTCGGCACTGAATTTGATGCCGGCGCTCACCCGTCCGCTCTCGCCCATCAGCCACAAACTTTTCAAAACTCCGCCAATTTCCATCTACGCGTTTTGCATGGCGATTTTGTCCGGCTATCCAGTCGGGTCAAAGATGGTCGCCGACCTTTTTTTGCAAGGTCAAATTTCCAAAGAGGACGCTTTCAAGATGTCCGCGTTTTGCTCAACTTCCGGGCCAATGTTCATTGTCGGCGCTGTCGGCGCGACCATGTTCCACAGCGCAAAAATCGGCTACATTTTGTTTTTGAGTCACCTTGTCGGCGCAGTCTTGAACGGCATCGCGTGGCGAAATTTCAAACTGAAAAAGAATGAGGATTTTGATGAAACAAATAATAAAAATGTTCAAAAAAACGCAAAAAAAGCCGGTTTTTTGCAAAAAAATGAAAAAACAAGGTCAAAAATTGACCTTGCCGACATTGTCACAAATTCCACTCTCTCAATTTTGTCGGTGGGCTGCATCATCACAATTTTCTTCATTGTGATTGAGTGCTTTTCGCCACTGTTTTCTCTTCTGCCACAAAGCGCCGCGTGCTTTTTTGAAGGCATCGTCGAAATCACAAAAGGCTGCATTGACCTCTCCAAACTTTCCAATCTTTTTCTCGCCATCACGCTGTGCAGTTTTGTGATAAGTTTTGGCGGAATTTCCACAGTTTTGCAGTCGCTGACAATGCTCTCATCGGTGGAAATGCCGGTCAAAATTTTTGTGCTTCAAAAGTTAACGCACGCCCTTTTTGCCACCCTCACAACAGTGTTAATTTTGCTGATTTTGTGATTTTGATTAAAAAATTGCAAAGTTTATTCGCTTTGCAACTTGTTGATTTCTTCGCGCGCAAGGGCGTCGCAGCGATTGTTTTGGAAGTCGTCGCTGTGCCCTTTCACCTTGTTGAATGTGACGGCGAGCCTTTCGGTTTGTGCCAAAAGTCTAAACCACAAATCTTTGTTTTGCACATCTTTTTTGTCGGAATTTTTCCATCGTCTTTTCTGCCAATTTTCTATCCAATTCAGTTGAAAAGCGTTCACAACATATGCGCTGTCAGAATAAACTTGCACCGGCACTTTGGTCTTGATGCTTTCAAGTCCGGCAATCACCGCCATAAGTTCCATTCGGTTGTTTGTGGTGTCTTTTTCGCCACCCGTCAGCACCTTTTCTTTGCCCTTATATGACAAAACCGCAGCCCAGCCGCCTGCGCCAGGGTTTCCGGAGCAAGCGCCGTCCGTGTAGAGCAC
>CANQWP010000099.1 GCA_947627585.1 uncultured Clostridia bacterium | reverse complement strand
AATCGTCAAGCTCCAAAGGCAAAACAAACCGCTGAGCTTGAAGAAATTGACGACGAAAGTTTGCCATTCTGATTGAAAAATGCTAAAAAAACGCTTTTTTTGCATTTTTAAGCAAAACCGGAATTCAAAAAATCAAACACAAAATTTATTCGAGCCGACAGGCTCTTAAAAGGAAAAGAAAAATGAGTGAAGTTGAAAATCAAGAAGTAGTTGAAAAGGTTGAAAAAGCGCCAAAAGCAGAGCGCGCAGAAAGACCAGAAAGGGACGAAAGACAAGCAAAAAAATTCCGCAAACCTGCAAAGAAAAAGGTTTGCGCATTCTGCGTTGCTGGCGAAAAGACAATTGACTATAAAGATGTTGCAAAAATCAAAAAATACATCACCGAAAACGGAAAGATTTTGCCAAGACGTCAAACAGGTGTTTGCTCTTATCATCAAAGAGAACTTTCAAACGCTATCAAAAGAGCAAGAAACATGGCTCTTCTTCCATACATTGGCGAATGATTTTGAGAACAAAAAATTTTTAAAAGGAGCAAAAACATGAAAGAAAGCATTCATCCAGAATATCATGAAGTGACTGTTGTTTGCGCTTGCGGCAACACTTTCAAAACCGGCTCTTGCGTGAAAGGTGACACAATCAAAATTGATATTTGCAACAAGTGCCACCCATTCTTCACCGGCAAAAAGAAAGTTGTTGACAGCAGCGGAACAGTTGAAAACTTCAAAAAGAAATATGGACTTCAATAAGAAGTTTGTACACAAATTCGGAAGCAATTTTAAATTAAAAAAACACCAAATTTGGTGTTTTTTTGATGCTGAAATTTGCTTAAAACCTCTCTACTTTCCATTGCAAAACAAGCATTTTGAAAAATTTTATTGAAGATTTCGGCTTTTTAATCTTTGATTTTTGCATTGGTAAGTCCAGGGGTTTGTGGTGTCGGAAATTCTTCAGGATCCAATTTGTGTGCAAATTCTTGAAAAAGCAGAAGGTTTTTATCAAGCCTTGATTGCTCAAATTTTGGGCAAACAGCCTCAAACTTTTGCATTTTTTCACAAATTATGTCATATGTTTCTTTCGTGTAAAATTCTGGAGGCAAAGTAAGAAAATAGTTTTTCGCCGATTCTTGATTGAAATCAAAGCCGGTCATTGCCACAAAAAGAGAGGTCGCAAAAGCGCGGTTAAGGTCTTCTTCAGTAACTTTTTCACCTTTGTTTTTTGTGATTTCGGCCGTGAGGCTACATGAATTTACATTTGGGCTGACATAAAAATATTCGTCAAAATCAAAATTCTCTTTTTTGCTGTGGACAAATTCGTCATAGTCCACATTTTTGATCCATGGATAATAGCCACGATTTTCTTCTTTGTTAAATACTCTCAACATTTTTTTCATCTCCCTATATAATCAATGCCTGTTCCTTTGCGGACATTGTGATTTTGTGAGTGTGCATATTCCATTATATTGCAACAAGCAACGTCGGATTTTTCAATTGTTTCGGTGTCTGAATTCATTGTTTCTTTGATTATGGTTTCTATTATGTTTTGAACATTTCTTTCTGTAAAAAATCCTTTTGGCAAGGTTTTCAAACATTCAACATATTCGCTGCTGTCCACCCTCATGTCCGAACAAGCTTTTTCGGCAACGCTTTCGACGAAAACATCAGAAATGTCTTGGTCGGAAACGGGCGCGTTTGTTGGCAATGTCAGTTGTGCAGAAAGTTGATGTTCGCCAGTTTTTTTGCTTGCCTTGAAGTCAGTGTAGAAAGTGTATGTGGAATAATTTTCTTTATATTCAATTGAATAAAGATATCCGCGATATATTCCTTTTGGCCAAAGAAAATATCTTTCTTCCGTATCGTTCATATTAATGCCTCCTCTTTTGTTATCTTTTTAATTTTAACATGTTTTGATACCTTTGTCAATAGCTTTAAAAAATTTAATCTAAAAATATTGTTTTTGGCAATAATTGAGTCATGAACGAGATTGTGTTTCCTTTGCCAAATGGCATTGAAGTTCATCGAGATGAAAAAAAAGTTGTCTCAAAAATTTCACACGACGGCAAAAAGACGCTCAACAGTTTCAAAGATCCAAACAAAATTGTTTTTTGGGATTTTCCGTTTGCGCGCGGGCTGCAATATTTTTTTTGCGGAATTTATGCCATGTTTTGCGCGTTGTTTTTAAACGCAGAATTTTTGGATAAAAAACAAAAAAACAACAAAAACAAGCAAAAAAACGTGCAAAATTGGGCGTTTTTTGCCCTCTTTTTGATTTTAGGGCTTGTTTTTGCATATTTTGCACTTGGAATGCTGCCGGCAATAGTGGGATATTGGGCGGTCGATTTTCACGGTAATGAATTTTTGAGGAATTTGGTCGTTTTGGCTGTGAGACTTGCCGTTTTTGTTGCTTTTTTCAGCCTTTTTCGAGTTTTTCCTGCCTTTTGCGAGTTTTTGCGCTTCAACAGAGCGGGCGACGTGGCGCTTTTGCTTGGAGAAAAGTTGAAAAAGCAAAAATGCCCCGCGCGGCCACTTAATTTTTTAAATTTTCTTGTTTTTGTTTTTGTTTTGGATTTTGTTGTGATATCATTGGTTGGAGCAGGGTTTGGGATTGTTTTCAACCTTCTTTTTCATGTCGCAGTGCTCTTTGTGTGCGCAAGTTTGGGCTTTGAAGTGCTTTGGCTGCTTGAAAAAGTGAAATTTTTGCAAAATTTGGCGTGGGTTACGGCATTTTTGGTGTATGCAAAACCCACGACGACCCATCTTGAAACAGCCTATGTGGCTTTGACCGAAATGAACTTGCTCATCTCTCAAAAGGACAGGGAATTTATGGACAGCGTAAATCACGCGTTTGCGGTTGTGTATAGCGAAGTGCGCGAAAGGCTTGTGGCGGCCGGCATCAACGACAAAAGTGATGCCGATTGGCTCATTGCGACCGTTTTGGGCAAAAATCGGGCGGAGATCAAGCTTGTTTCGTCCGTGACTGACAAACAATATCAAGACATCATGAAGGCGACTGCGCGCCGCGCGAAAGGCGAAAGTTTGGACAACATTTTTGGCTACACGGAATTTTTTGGCCTTCGCTTTGATGTCAACAAAAAAGTTTTGACGCCGCGCATGGAAACAGAAATTTTGGTGGAAAATGTGCTGAAAATCGCAAAAAACATGTCTCAAAATCGCAAAAAAGTGGAAATTTTGGATCTTGGCACGGGCTCGGGGGCGATTGCAGTGGCGCTGGCAAAAAATTGTGACGCGCACATCACGGCTGTGGACATAAGCAAAAGCGCGCTTGCTGTGGCGGAGAGCAACGCAAAGAAAAATGATGTGAAAATTTCCGTGATCATGTTCGGGAGAGATATTCTTCTGGAAGTGCCGGCGGAAAGTGTCA
>CANQWP010000098.1 GCA_947627585.1 uncultured Clostridia bacterium | reverse complement strand
GAGAGTGCAGAAGACAGGGTTTTCGGAATAATAGGCAGTATGAAAAAGCTGAAAGAAAAAAAGCCGTCGCTTATTATAGGACTTGCAGGCTGCATGACTGCACAGGAGCATATCTGCGAAAAAATCAGAAAGTCATATCCGCAAGTGGATTTTGTAATGGGGACTTCTGCAATAAATGCGTTGCCTGCGTTGCTTTTTGATTGTCTGAAAGGAAAGAAATTTTCCGCTGATATAAGCGAATATGACGATTTTTCCGAAAATGTCGTTCAGGTGCGGGAAAGTTCTTTTAAAGCGTCTGTTCCGATAATGTTCGGCTGTAACAATTTCTGTACATACTGCATAGTACCGTATGTCAGAGGACGTGAAAGAAGTCGCCGTCCGGAAGATATAGTCAGAGAGGTCAGACAGCTTGTCAGTGACGGTTACAAGGAAATAATGCTACTTGGACAGAATGTCAATTCATATGGCAAGGACCTTGAGCCACAAATCAGTTTTGCGCAACTTCTTCGCGACATTTGCGCGCTGGACGGAGATTTTAAGCTGACATTCATGACCTCTCATCCAAAAGATTTGACTGACGAGCTGATTGACACAATGGCAAGCGAAGAGAAGATCTTGAAAGAGATTCATCTTCCGGCGCAGAGCGGCAACGATCGCATTCTGGCGCTTATGAACAGGCGCTATACGCGCGAAAAATATCTTTCCATCATTCACAAAATTCGCGATAAGATGCCGCAGGCGCGCATCACAAGCGACTTTATTGTCGGCTTTCCGACCGAGACGGAAGAGGAGTTTTTGGACACAATGAGCCTTGTCAAAGAAGTGCAGTTTGACGGAATTTTTGCATTCATGTTTTCTCCGCGCGAGGGCACAGTGGCAAGCAAAATGGACGGGCAAATTCCGGCGGAGATCAAGAAAAAGCGTGTCAACGAACTTTTGGCGCTGGAAAAGAAAATTCAAAGCAAGAAAAACACAAAGAAATGAAAAGTTTTTTAAAAGGAGCGCAAAATGGCAGAAAACGTGGGGAAAATTGTTGACCCGTCGCCAATGATGAAGCAATATCTTGAAATCAAAGAGCAGTATAAGGACTGCGTGCTTTTTTATCGGCTTGGGGACTTTTATGAACTTTTCTATGAAGATGCCATTGAGATTTCGCAAGTTTTGGACTTGACGCTCACCGGAAAAAACTGCGGACAAGATGAGCGCGCGCCAATGTGCGGCGTGCCATATCATGCAGCGGACAGCTATATTGCAAAACTTGTTGGGCTTGGATATAAGGTGGCAATTTGTGAGCAGCTTTCCGACCCGGTGAAAGGCAAAATGGTGCCAAGAGACGTCGTGCGCGTCATCACGGCCGGCACGGTGACCGACGAGAGCATGCTTTCGGAAAGCAAAAACAACTTCATCATGTGCCTTTTTCTTGAAGGCGAAAAACTTTCGGTGGCCTATTGTGACATCACGACGGGCGAGATGAACTTGTGCCATTTTGACGGGGCTTTGGAAAGCAGTTTTTCGGACCTTTTGAATCGTGTCGGCCCGGCCGAGATCATTGGAAATGCGCGCGCAAAGGAGTTTTATAATTCTCTCGCAATTTTGAGGCTGGGGGTCTATCCAAAATTTGAAGAACTTTTGGAAGTTTGTTTCTCAAAAGACAAAGCGCAAGAGAATGTTGAAAAGCAGTTTGGCACAAATGCCGTGAAAGTGTTTGAACTTGACAAAAATCGCCAAGACGTTCCGGCTGTGGGCGGGCTTATGCAATATCTTTTTGACACGCAAAAAAGAAGCTTGGGCAACATTTTGAAAATCACAAAAATCAAAAATGACCAATATATGACCATCGACAGCAACACGCGAAGAAATTTGGAACTTGTGGAAAGCATTCGCGAAAGAAAGAAATATGGCTCACTTTTGTGGCTTATGGACAACACCAAAACCAGCATGGGCGCAAGAAGATTTCGCGCAATGTTTGACCAACCTCTTCAAAATGCCACCGAAATCAACGACAGGCTGGACGCGGTGGAAGAACTTTCAAAAAACCTTATTTTGCGTGACAAGCTTTGCGTGAGTTTGACGCGCGTGAGAGACGTGGAGCGAATTTGCGGCAAAATTGCATATGGAAGCGCAAACCCGGCCGATCTTTTGGGGCTGAAAGCATCCCTTCAAGAAATTCCAAATTTGCATGCCGCTCTTCAAAACACAAAATCGAAAAAGCTTCGTCAAATTTTTGACGGGCTTGTGGCTTTTCCGGAAATTGTGGAACTTTTGGAGAAAGCAATTAATGTCGATGCAACTTCAAGCACGAAAGAAGGAAAATATATTCGCGCAGGCTTTAATGAAGAGCTTGACAATCTGCGAAATGCCAAGGAAATCGCCGAAAAAGAATATCGCAAACTTGAGGAGTTTGAACGCCAAGAGACCGGCATAAAAAACCTCAAAATCAAGATGAACAACGTGTTTGGGCTTTTCATTGAAGTGCCGGCCGGACAGAAAGAATTTGTTCCACTTCGCTACACCAGAAAACAGACCATCGCAAATGCCGAGCGCTACACGACGCCGGATTTGAAAGCGATTGAAAACAAACTTTTTGGAAGCGACGAAGAGGCGCTTAAGCTTGAAGAAAAACTCTACAAGATGCTTTTGGAGTTTTTGTGCAAACATCTTTCTTCATTTTCAGATGTCGCAAAGACCATGGCGAACTTGGACGCACTTTTGTCGCTTGCCGTACATTTCAAAATGCAACAAAGTGATTGACATTCGTGGCGGGCGTCACCCAATTGTTGAGAAATTTGCAAAAGAGGGCTCTTTCATTTCAAATGACACTCTTTTGGACGAAAATGAAAATCAAATGATGATCATCACCGGCCCAAACATGGCGGGCAAAAGCACCTACATGAGACAGGTGGCAATCATCACATATCTTGCGCATATTGGAAGTTTTGTGCCGGCAACAAGCGCACAAATTAGCCTCACCGACCGCATTTTCACGCGCGTGGGTGCAAGTGACGATTTGGCGTTTGGACAAAGCACTTTCATGGTGGAAATGAGCGAAGTTGCAAACATTTTGGCAAACGCGACAAACAAAAGCCTTGTTGTTTTGGACGAGATTGGACGCGGAACTTCCACTTTTGACGGGCTTTCAATCGCGTGGGCCGTTGTGGAATATATTTTGAAAAATTTGAACTGCAAAACGCTTTTCGCGACTCACTATCACGAACTTTCGGCGCTGGAAGGTGTTTTGCCGGGCGTGAAGAACTTTAAAATCACCGTCAAAGAGGTGGCGGACAGCGTTGTTTTCTTGCGCAAGATTGTGCGCGGGGCGGCAAACAAAAGCTTTGGCGTTGAAGTGGCAAAACTTGCTGGTGTGCCAGAGAAAGTGATTGAGCGCGCAAAAGAGATTTCTGTCAATCTTGAAAAGGTGAACGAAAAACTTGACATGGACATCTTTGGCGAGGACGAGGAAAAGCGA
>CANQWP010000097.1 GCA_947627585.1 uncultured Clostridia bacterium | reverse complement strand
GCAAGTGTGTTTTCATCTTTCACACTCTTTTTTGCCTCTTTGAAAGCGTCCAAACATGGCAAAAACACTTCAATCACGCTTTTGATGCCCTCTTGCCGCTCGCGATCAAGTTGTTCGGCGACCCGTTTGCGATAGTTGTCAAAATCGGCTTGCAAGCGCTGCGCCATGGCAAGATATTCTCCCGCCAAATCGTGCTTTTCGTGATGTTCGCATTCGCACCCTTCGTCTTGGCACTCATCGCAATCGCATTCTTCGCAATCGCATTTCTCGTCCGCGCAGCCGCAATCGCAGCCATCACCTTTGCGACACTCGCAGTCCGGCCCGCAAGTGCAAGGCTCGCCCCTGTGGCAGCCGCATTCCGGCGGACATTTGCAGTTGTCGCCACACGCGCATTTGTCCTGAGCGGTGCAATTTTCGTCTTGACAATCGCATTTTTCTTCAAAGTTGTCTTGTTTCTTCTTGCCCATTTCAATCTCCTTTATTTTCCGAAAGTTCGTCCACGACCACTTTCAATGCGGAAGCGATGCTGAGATAGTCCATCTTTTGCGGTCCAAACACGCCGATGGACGCCACCTGCCTGCCGCCGACCAAGATTGGCGCTTTCACGACCGAGCATTTGTCGTCATCGATGCGCGCGGAGATGTCCGTCTCGTCGCTATCCAGCACCTCTATCAGTTCGCTTTCGTTGTTCAGTGTTTTCAGCACGCTTTTGGCATCGTCGGCCGATTTTTCCACCAAGTCTGCCACACTTTCGGCTTGAACATTCAAAAGTTTTTGTTTGTTCAGCCTCGACAAGCCCACCACAACATTGTCCACCACGCTTTGAAAGGCCGAAATCTCGCCTTTCATGCCCTGCTTGAAGCCTTCGATGTTGTCCATCAAAAAGCCCATTGTTTCGCCTTTGAAATATTTGGTGAGATAGTTCGATGCATCCTCGCAGTTTTTGTCGCTCGCGGCGATGTCCAGCTGCTGTGTGATGTAGCCGTAGTTTGTGCCGATCAGCACCATGCATTTTTCGCCCAAAAGTGGAACGATTTTGAACTCTTGCAAAATCAAATTCTCAATGCCGTTGACGAGCACAACTGTTGGATAGTTTGTCGCCTTGCTGATGATTTTTGCGATGCCGGACACGATTTCGCTCAAATTTTGTGTGCGATTTTCAATCAGTTCGCGCACTTGTTTGAGTTCGGTGTTTGTGGCCTTGACGCTTTTGAGCATGTTTTCGACATAAAACCGATAGCCCTGCGCGGTCGGCACCCTTCCGCCCGAAGTGTGAAGTTGTTTCAAAAAGCCCATGGCTTCAAGCGCGTTAAGTTCGGTTCGCAGCGTGGCAGTGGAGCAGTCCAGCGCCGTGCGATCCTTGACGGAGCCGCTTGTGATTGGCGCACTGTCCTTGATGAACTCTTCAACAGCAATGTTCAAGATTTTGATTTTTCTTTCGGAAAGTTCCATTTTCTAAACCTTTAAAACAAGTTTGCTAGCACTCTCGACTTGCAAGTGCTAGCAATATTATATGCACATAAAAAAGAAAAGTCAAACATTTTTGCCAAAATTTTTAAAATTTTTTTAAGTTTTTTGCTGACGGCTCTATATATAATAGGAAAAGAAAAAATTTGTGCTCTTTTGTGGCAAATGTCAGCACATGCGCATATTTTAATAGTGTATGGACTTTTAAGGAGGTTTTTAAAATGTCATTTTACATAAACAACACAAATCCAAACAGGCCAGGACCAATTTGCGGAAATGTGACAAACGGCATTTGCGAAAAAATTTTGATTCAAACAACAAAAGTTTTTGATGCGTGCGTATGCTCCACAACAGAGCCGGGCATCATCTTGACCGGCACCGACTTTTTCCCTGCCGACCCTGTTCAGCCGCTCACCTACGTCTCGGCGGAAAACACCCAAGGCCAAAGCGCAACCATCAGCGACCTTGTGATTGACCGCTTGGAAACTTGCCCAAACTATGCAAACGTTTCCTTCACGCTGACAATTCCGGTCACAATCACCTACAGTGACGCCACTGGCGCGCTTGGCTCGGCTCTTTCCACTTTGACTGTGACAAAATCGGTGATTCTGTTTGTTCCACAGCCGGCTCTTGCCCCGATCGACATTGTTGCGACTGGAATTTTCAGTAGCCGAATCGGAACTTTCACCGCGCCAAACGTGTTCACTCTGACTGGATGCATCCAAGTGATTGTCCGCGTAGTCAGTGTTGTGGATGTGCTTGTGCCGTCATATGGCTATCCAACTCTTCCACCTTGCAAACAAGCGCCACAACAAAGCGCCTGCCCAGGACTTTCGGATTTGCCAATCTATCCAACAGCGACCGGCGTCAACACAAACATCCCGCAATTTTAATTCTTTGCTTGCAAAAGAAAAAATTTCAAACAAAAAAAACAAAAAAATCAAAAAAAGTCCGCTGTCAAAAGCGGATTTTTTTTAAAAATTAGGTTGTATTCCATGGCTTAGAAGGAAGGCTCTGATGTCAGCATCAACTTTCACAAAAAGCACTTCATCACCAATCTTAAATTGTTCACTTTTATCGATTTTTGTTCTCCCAACATTTCGAGCTGCTTTGATTACCGAATTTGATATATCAATCAATTTTGTTTCATCATTTTCAAAATCGTTTGCAGAGCCTTCGCGTAAGGTGTTTTTCGTATATGTTGTTTTCGTTTTTTTGTTGGCATCAATAATCGTGGCATCAATATCAACTTTGCTTGGGTCGCTTACAAATGCTGTATCCTTAAGTGCCGTTTCAGGAATAACATCATAAAACTCTTCAAAATATATGCCAGATTCTTTTGACTTAACATTCAAATAAATATACTCGCGCCATTTTTCCACTGGTTTGTCTTCAAATTGCATCAGATCCACATTGTCAGATTCATATATACACATTTCAAAATGCCACTTTTCGCTTTTTGGCTGTTCAATCTTTATATCAACCTGATTTTCTCCTTGAAATTCGGCTTTTTCAGCATTATAAGTTCCAACTATGAAACTTGTTTTAAAGATCGAATCATCAAATGTATAATAGAAATAAAGTCTTGAGATGGACACTGCTTCGCTGATTTGCGCTGTAACCTGATAAAATTCGCCAGGTTTATATATATTTTTCCCGGAATCATCACATATGGTCATGCTTTTTGCATATATAAGAGATAGTGCCAAAATATTGCTCAGGCTTTGTGGCATGTCCTCATATTCAATTTTGTCTTTGTTGAAATTTTCGACTGAATTTGCCACAACTTCTTCTGCGGTTGTGGTCTTTCTTGGCAAAATTCCCATGTCATAACATACTTCTGACACAAGTTCATATGCGGACAACTTATTTCCACCATCAACGCCTTTCCCTAAAAAATACAGACAGCCAAAAAGCACGCTCGCCACAGTTGTCAAAGTTACATAAATTGTCAAAATGATTGTCCAAACTTTTTTCAGTGTTTCACTTTTCATATTCCACCCCTCTTGTTCGATTGAATTGTATCACGGAGGG
>CANQWP010000096.1 GCA_947627585.1 uncultured Clostridia bacterium | reverse complement strand
AACCTCGGCTGTCTTTACAAGTGGATTTCCAGCAACAGTTTTGTTTCCGTCTGAAACAAGCAAAACGTCAAGTTTAATCTTGTCGCCGACTGAATTTGAAAGTTTTTCAACCTTCAAAACGTCGTTTTCTGTGACGTTATACTGTTTTCCACCAGTTTGAACAACTGCAAACATACAAAAACCTCCTCTAACCAAACTCGCTGTGAATCATAGGCAGCCTTGAATTGAAACTTGCATTTTTGTGCAAATGTTCACACAAGAGCATTTCAAAAAGCCCGGCACACGCGGATACGCAAACATTGTATCACAAAAAAACAGCCTTTGTCAAGAGTTTTGCAAGAAAAAGGCTGAAAAATTTAGTTTTCAAAAGTCAAAATTTCCAAGTTGTCAACAAACCATTCCTTCAAATCCCCACTTTTTGGAAAACCAAGGAAAAAACATTTGAAGAGCACTCCAACGCCGTTGTGCGCAACAATCAAAATGTTTTTGTCCGCATATTTGTCCAAAATTTCATTCAAAAAACTTTTGATTCTGGAGAACATTTGTTCAATGCTTTCAAGTCCGTCATAATGAACTTGGTGATTCATATCCCAATGATTTGCAACTGTGGCTGGCTGTCCCTCCAACACCCCATGGAATCTCTCGACAAGCCTTTCATCAAAAAAGACCGGCACGTTTTTGTGAAATTTCACGATTTCATTCAAAGTTTGTTTTGCGCGAATCATAGGTGAACAAAAAATCATATCAAGTTTCAAATCTTTGATTTCTTGCGCCATTTGTTTTGCTTGCGAAACGCCGATTTCGTTGAGCGAAACATCGCTTTCGGCGCCCGAAATGATGTGATTGACATTGTCGTCAGTTTGCCCGTGTCTTAAAAAATAAATCATAAAATTCTTCCCAGCTTTTTATTTTTAAATGAAAATCAAGATTTTATCAAAAAAAACAAACAAAAATCACGCGCGCGTGTCAATTTTGCGCTGTTTTTTCAAAAAATCTTCAAAATATTTTGGCGGCGGAACTTCAAAAGTCATCTGTTTTTGCGTGCGCGGATGAGTGAAAGAAAGTCGAAACGCGTGCAGAAGTTGCCCGTCAAGGCCTTTGACTTCATGCCCATAAAGTTTGTCGCCAACAACAGGGTGATTCAAAAATTTTGCATGCACGCGAATTTGATGCGTGCGCCCTGTCTCCAGTGAAAACTGCACAAGGCAGCACTTTTCAAAGCGCTGCAAAACTTTGTAATGCGTGATTGCCTTTCGCCCAGAGTTTTGCACACTGATTTTTTTGCGATCTTTTGGGTCACGCTTCAAAAAGGTCTCGATCGTCCCCTCATTTTCCGGCAAATTTCCTTCCAAAATTGCAAGATAATCGCGTTTTGCACTTTTTTCTTTGATTTGCTCTGCCAAACTTCGATGCGCAAAGTCATTTTTTGCCACAACAAGAAGTCCGCTTGTATCCTTGTCTAAGCGATGCACAATGCCTGGGCGGAGCTGCCCATTGATTCCGCTCAGGTCTTTGACGTGAAACATCAGCGCGTTGACGAGCGTGCCGTGTTTTGTGGACGCGCACGGGTGCACAACAAGCCCCTGCGGTTTGTTGACCACCAGCAAATCTTCATCTTGAAAAACAATGTCAAGCGCAATATCCTCTGCTTCGGCCGAAATTTTTTCGGGCTCAAGCACCTCAACTTGAATTTTCGAGCCGTTTTTGAGCAAAAAACCCGCTTTTTTCTCAATTTTTTCGTCAACTTTCACGCAGCCTTTTTCAATCATGTTCTTGATATGCGAGCGTGAAAATTCCGGAAATTTTCCCAGCAAAAAAATGTCCAGCCGAGCACCTTTTTCTTCCGCCACAAACCATTTTGTCATTGCTCGTCCTCGCGGTTTTTGTTTTCTTTGTCGTTTTTATTTTTTGGACTTTTTGCTTGATTTTCGCCTTTTTTTGGCGCTTTTTTTGCGCTTTTTTCAAATTTTTTTAAGTTTTTGTCTGCGTCTTTTTCTTCGTTCTGCGAAGTTTCTTCTTTTCTCTCTTCAGCGAAATTCTCGACAAAAATGCCGGCCTTTTTCTCTTCTTTTTTAAGTTTGACAAGATATAGAACAAGATAAATCACAAAAAGCACGACGCCAACAGTGAGCGCCACATCGGCAAAATTGAAAACAGGAAATGTCGGCCAAAAAGCGAATTGAATGAAATCGCGGACATAGCCAACAAAAATTCGGTCAAACAAATTTCCAAGGCAGCCGCCAATCAAAAATCCAAACGTGACGTTGAGGAGCCATGTTTTGTTTTTTTCTTCGACATAATATGCAATGAAAATTGCAAGAAAAACAACAGAAAGCGCAATCAAAAACACTTGTTTGCCGGCCAGCACGCCCCACGCCGCACCAATGTTGTGCACAAGTTTGAAATTGAAAAGGAACGGAATGATTGTTTTTGTTTCGCTGAAAGAAAGTGTGGCGTCAAAAACATATTTGGTCACCAAGTCCAGCACCAAAATTGCCACAATAATTAAAATCATCACCGAAAATCGTATCCAAAATTTTTTGTTCACAAAGTCTCCACATCAAAATCAAGTTTGAGCATATGTGCATTCAAGATTTTTGTCATTCTCTTTCAATTTCCATGTTTTTTGGCAGAAAAATTATGAGATTTTTGTCAACTTGCTCTTCGCTTGCGCCCAAGACATCGATGACGCCATGAAAATAGTCCAAAATTTTGTTTTTCTCAAAGTTGCTGCAAGCGCGAAAATCGACGAAAAACGGCGTGTTTTTTTTCAAAAGTTCAATTTTTTCTTTCACGTCTTCAAAGGCTTCCGGATAAAAAACCTTGATGCCGTCAATTTCGTCCGGCAATTTTTGGGAGATTTTCAAGTTATATGATGCTTTTGGCGCCGAGTTTTTCTTTTTCACAACCTTAACGTCATCGCTTTCAAAGCCAAAAATTCGATAAATATAGTCCATCAGCCCCATAATTTCACCTCATTTATTTAAATATATCACAATTTTGCGCAATTTCAAAACAAAAATTGAGCAAAAACGCGCGAAAATGAGCAAAATAAATTTGACAAAAATGGCCTCAAAAGGTTAAAATTTAAACGAAAAAAGGAGCAAAAAATGGCGACAAAAAACAACAAAATCGAAAATTCTCTTGAAAAAGCGACAAAAGTGAAAAACAAGTGGTGCTTGTGCGACGAAAAGCAGAAAAAAGTGGTGTTTTCTTTTGCGGAGGAATATAAAAATTTTCTTTCGGCAAACAAAACTGAGCGCGAATGCTGTCAATCGGCAATAGAAATGGCGGAAAAAAGCGGCTTTGTGAATTTGGCGACCTTAGCGAAAAGCGGCAAAAAGTTGAAGCCCGGCGACCGCGTTTATGCCGTCAATCAACACAAATCAATCGTGCTTTTTGTGATTGGAACGGAGCCGCTTGAAAACGGAACAAACATTTTGGGCGCGCACATCGACAGCCCACGCCTTGATTTGAAGCAAAACCCGCTTTATGAGAAAAACGGCTTTTGTCTTTTGGACACGCACTATTATGGCGGCATCAAAAACTATCAATGGGTCACCCTTCCGCTTG
>CANQWP010000095.1 GCA_947627585.1 uncultured Clostridia bacterium | reverse complement strand
CCGGCATTTGTCCGCATTGTGACTTTTTGATTGGGCGGCCGCGCATTGAGTTTTTCAAAGATTTTGTCCAAAACAAAACGGAGCCTTATGACGACAACGGGCACGGCACATTTGTGAGCGGCGTTTGTTCGGGCAGCGGTGCGCTTTCCAACTTCCGCTATTCCGGCATTGCGCCAAAAAGCACAATTTTTTCATTGAAAGCGTTGAACGCGCAGGGCGAGGCGAGCGCCAACAAAATTCTTGACGCGATGGAGTGGGTTTTTGACCATCACAAAAAGTTGGGCATTCGCGTTGTGTGTATGAGCTTTGGAAGCGAGCCGCTGGGGCACAATGACCCGATCATGCTGGGCGCTGACGCGCTCTGGAAGGACGGGGTGGTGGTTGTGGCGGCGGCGGGCAACAGTGGACCGGAATATCAAACAATCAAATCGCCTGGGATAAGCTCACACATCATCACAGTGGGCGGAATTGACGACAACCGCTATGATGAGACTTCATATAACAAAAAATATTTTGAAATCGCCGATTTTTCTTCGCGCGGGCCGGCGTTTCGCAATTTTAAGCCTGACGTTGTCGCGCCAAGCGTGGACATCATCTCGTGCGGAACAAAAAGCGCATACACAATTTTAAGCGGCACATCGGTCGCCACACCGATGATTGCGGGACTTTCGTGTCTTTTGCTTGAAAGAAACAAAAACGCCACGCCAAATCAAATCAAGTCCATGTTGATCCGCGCGTGTCAGCCGCTTGGCTTTGAACGCAATTTGGAAGGCTTCGGCGTGCCAAGCAACTGGGGATGAATGTCACTTTCTTGCGTATTTTTCAAGAATTTGTGCAATTTGGTCGGTGGCGCGATTTTTTGCTGTTTTTTGCATGTTTTTTTGCATTTTTCCGGCATTTTTGCGCGTTTTTTCAAGTTTTTGCATAAAATTTTCGAATGAACAATCTTGCTCTTCAAGCATTTCTGCGTAGCCAAGCTCAGCAAACAATTTGGCGTTTTCAATTTGGTCGCCGCGGCTCGCTTTTTTGGAAAGCGGCACAAGCAGCATTGGCTTTTGCAGGGCAAGCAGTTCGTTTATCACGCCACTTCCTGCGCGCGACACCACCAAATCGGCGGAGGCGAACACGTCTTCAATGTTTTCCGCAAAAGGCAACAAAACATAGTTTTCGTGCTTGATTTTTTGGAAATTATTTTTTCCACAAATGTGCAAAACATTGAATTTTTCGGTCAATTTGTCAAGATTTTCAAAAACCAAATCGTTCAAAAATTTCGCGCCCAAACTTCCGCCAAGAACAAGAAGTGTTGGGCAGGTTGTGCGCGAGAAAAAACGCTCTTTTTGCCCGTCAAAAATTTTTTGCCGAATGGGCTGGCCGGTGTGCACGCATTTTTTGTGACCTGTGCCGGTCTTTTCAAAAGTCGTGCACATCGTGGTGCAATAATGCAAAATGATTCTGTTTGCAAGGCCAAACGACAGGTCACTTTCGTGGCTGACAACCGGAATGCCAAGTTTTTTGCCAGCAATGGCGACCGGCACGGAAACAAATCCGCCTTTTGAGAAAATCACGTCGGGACGAATTTCTTCCAATTCTTTTTTTGCGTGCTTGATTGCGCCGAAAAGTTTGAAAGGAATGAGAAAATTCTTCGGCGTCAGTCGTCTTTCCAATTTCACCGCCGGAATTTCATGGAATTTGATCTCCGGAAACTTTTTCAAAATCTCTTTTTCCATTCCACTTCCGCCAAAAAAGTGAATCTCCCAGCCCTTTAATTTTTCCGCCACCGCCAGCGCCGGATATACATGCCCGGCCGTTCCGCCACCGCACAAAACAATCTTTTTCATGCTTATATTTTATTTATTTTGCAGGGCCTTTATACATTTTGCGACCATTTGCGGACAAGGGCTCAAATGGCGAAAATCAAAATGATGGGGATTGCTTGATGAAGAGCGGAGGGGATCTCAATCAGCCAGAAAATAATATGAAGAAAAGTCCCTGGCCAGCAGAGATGCTTCAATTTGAACACTGTGTGTTCTCTTTCAGCATGACAATTTCATATCAACGGATTATCGAAAAATATCATTCAATTTGAAAAAGAAATTTTCACGACCAAACTGCCCGTTTTTGTTTTTTTTAATTTGTTTTTTGTGTTATACTAAGTGCGGAATATTGTTTTTTGCAAGGGGTTTTTATGGCTGAAAAAGAATATAAATCAAAAGACATTGTGGTGCTTGATGGCCTCGACGCCGTGCGACTTCGCCCGGGAATGTATATCGGCACCACGAGTTCAAGGGGCTATCACCACATTTTGTGGGAGATTGTGGACAACGCGATTGACGAAATCTCCAACGGCCACGGCGACACAATCAAAATCTTTTTGAACAAAGACGGCAGCGCCACCGTGGAGGACAACGGGCGCGGAATTCCTGTGGACATGCACCCGACACTCCAAAAAAGCGGGGTGGAAGTGGTCTATACGACTTTGCACGCCGGCGGAAAGTTCAACAACGAGAACTATAAGTTCTCCGGCGGTCTGCACGGCGTGGGCGCATCGGTGACGAACGCTCTTTCGCGCTGGTGCAAAGTGACCGTTTGCAAGGGCGGGAAAAAATATTTCATCGAGTTCCACTCTTTTGCCGACGACAAAGGCAAAATTCACAGCGGAATTCCTGTTGCGCCACTCAAAGAAATTGGCGAGGCGAAAACAACCGGCACAAGCGTGACGTTTTTGCCTGACGACCGCGTTTTTGGGCAGCAGGCTTTCAGTTTTGAGGTGATTGCTCGCCGTGCAAGAGAACTTGCCTTTTTGAACAAAGGACTTCGCATTGTGGTCGATGACTTGCGCACAAATGAGAAAAATGAGTTCCACTATGAAGGCGGAACGGTCGATTTTGTCAAATATCTTGTGGAGGGCAAAAACGCGCTTTTCAAAGACCCGATTTTCTTTCACACGCAAAGCAAATTGATTGATTTGGAAGTCAGCTTCATCTCCACGGACTCCTACACCGAAAACACCTTTTCATATGTCAACAACATCCCGACCACCGAGGGCGGAATGCATGAAATCGGCTTCAAGAGCGCTTTCACGAAGGCGTTTAATGACTATGCGCGCGCAAACAACCTTTTGAAAGAAAAAGAACAAAATCTTTTGGGCGAGGACTTCCGCGAAGGGCTGGTCACGGTCATCAATTTGAAGATGAACAACGTCCAATTTGAAGGACAAACCAAGACCAAACTTGGAAACCCAGAGGCACGCACCGAAGTTGAGGCTCTGACACTTCAAGAACTCAACAAAATTTTGGCGGACAAGAAAAATTTCACCATGGCGGAAGTGATTGTCAGCAAGGCCGTGCAAGCGATGAAAGTGCGTCTTGCCGCAAAACGTGCCAAAGAACTCACACGCGCAAAGAACGATGCGTCAAACTTCAATCTTGTCGGCAAACTTGCTTCGTCCACCTCGCGCGACAGAGAGAAAAGCGAACTTTTCATCGTGGAAGGGGACTCCGCCGGCGGCAGCGCAAAGCAGGGGCGCGATAGGCGTTATCAAGCAATCTTACCTCTTCGCGGAAAGCCATTGAACG
>CANQWP010000094.1 GCA_947627585.1 uncultured Clostridia bacterium | reverse complement strand
CGCTTGGACGTCCTTCGCGTTTTTTGAAACCGCCAGGAATCTTGCCGATGGAGTACATTTTTTCTTGATATTCCACCGAAAGAGGGAAGAAATCTTGCCCAGGCTTTGGCTCTTCGCTCATTGTGACATTGACCATCACAACGGTGTCTCCGCAACGAACAAGGCAAGAGCCGTTGCTTTGTCCGCAAAGTTTGCCGGTCTCAAAAATGATATCTTTGCCGGCAACATTGATTACATACTTTTTATAATCCATAAAAAAACTCCTGTAAAAATTTTCAATCTAATTCATTTTAGCACTTTGATTTCAAAAAACAAAATGATTTGCTGAAAGTTCCAATTTTTTCTGTCATCCCGACCGAACAAAGTGAGTGGAGGGATCTCCGCTGGCCAGGGACTCCGCCTAAACAAATTCCCTGTCTTATTGAGATGTTTCGACTCCGCTACGCTACGCTCAACATGACATGTGTCCACCCCATTGTCATTCTGACGGTAGCGTCAGCGGACGGAAGAATCTCCGCTGGCCAGGGACTCGGCCTAAACAAAGTCCCTGCTTTATTGAGATTCTGCTCTCCATCAAGAAAGCCCGTTGAGAGAGATTTGCTGTGCAAATGCGCTGCGCTCAGAATGACAGTTCGTCTTTCTGTCTTGTGCTCACCTAAACAAAAAAAAGGAAGAAAAATATTCCTCCCCTCTTTTTGTTATTTAATTTCGCGAATGTTCAACTCTTTGATGAGTTTTCTGTAAGCTTCGATGTCGCGCTCTTTAAGATATTGCAAAAATCCTTTGCGTTTGCCGACCATCATCAAAAGGCCACGACGAGAATGATTGTCTTTCTTGTTGGTTTTGAGGTGTTCGGTCAAGTGATTGATGCGTTCGGTCAAAAGCGCAACCTGAACTTGAACAGAGCCGGTGTCATTTTCGCTTTGCTTGAATTTTGCGATAATTTCTTGCTTTTCCATTTTTCTCTCCAATTTTTAATTTGTTTTTGCAAAAATTTCAACAATCTTTGCCGAAACAAATTTTTCTTATTCCAAAAGACGAAGCAAAGGGTCTGGACGTCCGCAAAACTGCGTCTTTGGTCAATCGACTTGGACATTATATCACATCAAAAAAATTTTTGCAAGTATTTCTTGCAAAAAATTTGAAATCAATCTTCCAACCCGCAAAGATAATCAATTGACACGTCGAAAAATTTTGCGAGTTCAATAAGATATATCATCGTTGGCACTTTTGCTGCTCTTTCCCAATTGCTGATTGCCATCTTGCTGACGCCAATTGCCTTTGCCAACTGCTCCCCCGACAAATTTCGTTCTGTTCGCAATTCTTTCAGTCTTTCGGCAAAAATTTTGAGATAATTTTTTTCTTTCATATTAAAATGATAAACAAATGTTTACAAAAATTCTTGACAATAAACTATGGTTTACAGTATAATGTCCTTGTAAACTTTTGTTTATAAAGGAGATATTATGTCAAACACTGAAAATCTTGTGAAAACTGAAACGATTTCAAATTTCATAAAAGAAAACAAACTCACAAAGCGCGAGTTTGCTGCAAAATGCGGGATAAATGTGTGGAATTTGCGGAAAGTATTGTCTGGAAATGCAAATTTTGATGTTGTATATCTTTTCAAAATTGCAAAATTCATGAATGTGCAAATTTGCGAACTTTTAAATTAGTCACGAGAAAAACTTGATTTTTTTGTCAATCATTTCGTCGATGCGGCTGATGTAGTCCTCGATGAATTTGCAGTTCGGCAAGCGCTCGATGCGGTTTTGAATGTTGAAAACGCGCTTTGAGATTGCTCCCGCGCCAAGTGCGATGACGGAAGACGTGTCCTCCATGCTGTCGATGTTGAACACGCACACGTTGTCGTCGCGGAAGAAGCCAACATTTTCCAGTCCGCCCACCTGATGTTTTTGGCGATACATATAATATGGCTTATATCCATTTTCCATCAGCGTCTTTTCGGCATATTCCACCATTTTTGTGATGTCGTCCTTGAATTTCACCTCTTCGCCACGAATTTGCGACGCATTTTTCAGCGAGAGCGTGTGAACGGTGATGTTCTGGGGATAGAGTTCCAAAAGCGTGCCAATTGTGCGCTTGAAAATTCCAAGTCTCTCGCCCGAAAGCCCGGCGATGATGTCCATGTTGACAACAAAGTCATATTTCATTGCAAGCATATAGGCATCAAACACCTCTTTGTTGTTGCACTTGCGCCCAATGCGTTTGAGGGTGGCCTCGCAAAAGGTCTGCGGATTGATTGAAATGCGCGTGACGCCGTGCTTTTTGAGGACGTCCAATTTCTCCGCCGTGATAGTGTCCGGCCTGCCGCATTCCACGGTGAACTCGCTGACGGGATAGTTTATTTGCGACAAAAGTCGGTCAAGTTGAACCGCAGAGAGCACTGTTGGCGTGCCGCCGCCGATGTAGATGTTGCGCACAATGTAAGATTTTTCCGCAATCACTTTTTTGACGGCTTCAAGTTCTTTCAGGACGCAAGAAACATATTCGTCCACGCGCCCGGCCACCGTTTTCAGTTCGCTGGAGATGAATGAGCAATAGTTGCAACGCGTCGGGCAAATTGGAATGTTGATGAAAAGGTCCAAAAGTTTGTCGTTTTTGATGACGCATTTTTGATTTTGCAAAATTTGCGTCACAAGGCGCGCCTTTTCGCCCGAAACGTGATAGTCCCTCACAAGAGTTTCGGAAATCAGGTGCGGCTTCACCTCTCCGCGCTCCACCAAGTCGCGCGCAAACTTCGTCGGTCGCACACCCGTCAGCGACCCCCATGGCAGCGACTTTTTTGTGATGGTCGAGAGAATTTCATAGAGGTGATTTTTGAAAAATCTTTTCGTCAAACTTTTTTCCAGAAGCGCGTCCAAATTCGGCCTCAAAACAAAAGTTTTTTCATATTTTTTTTGTTCGTCGCCGCTTCCAACAAAAAATGTGCTTGAAAGTGTGCTCCCGTTTTTTTCAAAAGTGTGCTCAATGGAAAAAGGACAATCTTCTTCGTCATAAAAAAGATTGACAAGGTCTTGCAAATCATTTTCAAAGTCCGCACTTTTGCACACAATTTTCATCTCTTTCTCCTTCATTCGCTTCTTTGCACTTTTCTCACGTTTTTCACACTCTCAAACGCGCGCATCAGGCTTTCAAGTTCCGCCTTGTTGGAAATTTGCACAACAACTTCAAACACAAGTTCGCCTTTCACTTCTTTGAAGCCAAAGCCTTTCAACTTGCCCTTTTGCTCGCGTGCAAGATTCGAGAGATTGTTGATGACACTGTTTGTGTTGTCAGCAAAAATCTTGATGACCGCCACAAAATCGGACACCATGCTGGTCTGCCACTCCGCCTTGATCAGCCTTTCCGGCTCGAGATATTTCAAGTTCGGGCAGTTTGCGCGGTGAATTGTCACGCCGCGTCCGCGCGAGATGTAGCCGATGATGTCGTCTCCTGTGACGGGGCTGCAGCAGCCGGCATAGCGAATCAAAAGTCCGCTGTCGCCGTCCACAAGCACGCCGTCCTTGTTTTTCTTGACCGTGATGACGTGTGGCGCAAGTTCTGTGGCGTTTTTCTTGTT
>CANQWP010000093.1 GCA_947627585.1 uncultured Clostridia bacterium | reverse complement strand
CTACAAAGAGATAACTTTTGATGTCGAAAAAACAGAAATGCTCACCGAAAGACAGAAAGTTTTTGACAAACTTGTCGAAACAAATTTCTAAAAAATATCAAATTTCGGCCACACTTTTTGACCGGAATTTATTTTTGCGAATAGATGTCAAATTTTCAAAAAGTGGTATTTCGTTATAGTTTCATAACTTGCAAATATGATTTATCGGAGGTTTACAAATTTGTAAAATTTTGTAAAAATTGAAAAAAATAATTTTTTTAAAAAACACAACATCTTGTGATAAAATTTTGACAAAACTACAAGATGTATTGTAAAATAAGGTTAGATTTTGTTACAGGAGGCATATATGCAAGTAATCAAAAGAAACGGAACATTCGCAGATTTCGACCAAACTAAGATCGAAAACGCAATTTCCAAAGCAAACAACGAAGTATCAAAAAACGAGAGAGCGACAAAGGAAGAGATAAAACAAATTATCAAAGAAATTGTCGGTATGAACAAAAAACGCATTCTTGTTGAAGACATTCAAGACTACATCGAAGAGAAGTTGATGGAGTTTGGCCATTATGAACTTGCCAAGAGATATATCATATATCGCTATAATCGCGCCCTTGTCCGCAAGGCCAACACGACCGACCTTGCCATCAAGGAGCTTATTGAGGGCGAAAATGAATATTGGAACACCGAAAACTCCAACAAAAACGCACACGTTGTCACCACGCAGCGAGACTATATTGCCGGCATCACAAGCACGGACATCACGCGCAGATTTTTGCTTCCAGAGGACATTGTCAAAGCGCATGACGAGGGCATCATTCACTTTCATGATGCGGACTATTTTGCGCAAAACGCGCTCCACAACTGCGACCTCATCAATTTGGAGGACATGCTTCAAAATGGCACAAACATCAACGGCGTCATGATTGAAAAACCTCATCGTTTCCTCACCGGCCGTTTCGTCAAGCCAATATGGCGGCGCAACAATCACGCTCACGCACCTTGCTCCATTTGTGCGCGACAGCTATAACTATTATTTGAAGCGCTATTCAAATCGCGGACTCACCGACGAGCAAGTCAAAAAGTTTGCCGAAGAGGACCTTAAAAAAGAAATTGTGGACGGAGTGCAGACATTTCAATATCAAATCAACAGCATGACCACCACAAACGGCCAAGCGCCATTCCTTTCGGTGTGCATGTATTTGGGCGAGACAGATGAATATAAAAAAGAGCTTGCCATGGTGATTGAAGAAGTGCTCAAACAACGCATGCAAGGCATGAAAAACGAGAAGGGCGTATATATCACGCCGGCATTTCCGAAACTTTTGTATGTTTTGGAAGAGGACAACATTCACGAAAACAGCAAATATTGGTATCTCACTCAACTTGCCGCAAAATGCAGCGCAAAGCGCATGGTGCCGGACTATATTTCTGAAAAAGTGATGAAACAACTCAAAATCGACCAAAATGGCAACGGGCAGTGCTATCCTTGCATGGGCTGCCGCAGCTTCCTCACCCCATATGTGGACAAGGAAGGCAAGCCAAAATATTATGGCCGTTTCAATCAAGGCGTTGTGACAATCAATTTGGTGGACGTGGCGCTTTCGTCCGACAAAGATATGGACGAATTTTGGAAGATCTTTGACGAGCGTTTGGAACTTTGCCACCGCGCGCTTCAACTTCGTCACAAACGTCTTTCGGCAGCCACAAGTGACGTTGCGCCGATTCTTTGGCAACATGGCGCGCTTGCAAGGCTGAAAAAGGGCGAGAGCATTCACGAACTTTTGCACAACGGTTACTCCACAATTTCGCTCGGCTATGCCGGACTTTATGAATGCGTGAAATTCATGACCGGCCACAGCCACACTGACAACGGCAAAGGCAAAGAATTTGGCCTTCAAGTGATGCAACACATGAACGACAAGTGCAAAGAGTGGAAGAAAGCGGAAAGCATCGATTACAGCGTATACGGGACGCCAATCGAAAGCACAACCTACAAGTTTGCTAAAGGCCTTCGAAAGCGCTTTGGCACTGTGGAAGGCATCACGGACAGAGACTACATCACAAATTCCTATCACGTGCCGGTGTTTGAAGAGATTGACGCGTTCTCGAAACTGAAACTTGAAAGTGAATTCCAAAAACTCAGTCCGGGTGGCGCAGTTTCATATATCGAAGCGCCGAACTTGACCAACAACATCGAGGCGGTGATTGAAATCATCAAGTTCATCTATGACAACATCATGTATGCTGAAATCAACACCAAGAGCGACTATTGCCAAGTGTGTGGCTTTGATGGCGAAATGCAAATTGACGACAAATTGGAATGGTTCTGCCCAAATTGTGGCAACCGTGACCACGCAAAGATGAACGTTGCGCGCAGAACGTGCGGATATATTGGCACAAACTTCTGGAACAAAGGTCGCACGCAAGAAATCAAAGAGCGCGTTTTGCACCTTGACAACAAAGACGCATAAAAGTTTTTGAAGATTATGTAAGTGGCAGAAATAACAAAAATTTCAAAAAAACGCGAAAAATGCAGCAAAAATGTCAAAAAAAACCAAAAACGATTAAGTGAATGAAAAAAAACAAAACATTTTTTCTGCCGTAAAACACTTGCGAAAAAACTGATATAAAATAAAAAAAGTGCGTTGAAAATTTTGGGAGTGCAAAAATGAGATACAACAAAATCAGGAAAATGGACATATCGAATGGGCCAGGCGTGAGAGTTTCAATTTTCATGCAAGGCTGCACATTCAACTGCAAAAATTGTTTCAACCCCGAAACGCACGATTTTCGCGGCGGAGAGGAGTTCACGGACGAGACCATCGAAAAGGTGCTTTCTCTTGGCGCGCCGGAATATATCAAAGGGCTCTCGATTCTTGGCGGCGAGCCGATGCACCCGATCAATGCGCCGGGCACAGAAAAGTTGGCAAAAGCGTGGAAAGAGAAATATCCAAACAAGTCAATTTGGACTTGGAGCGGCTTTTTGTTTGAGAATCTCAAGGACCGCGGCGCGCTGAAATACATTGACATTCTTGTTGACGGGCAGTTTGTGGAGGAGCAAAAAGATTTTCGCTTGAAATATTGCGGCTCCAAAAATCAGCGCATTGTTGACGTTCAGCGCAGTTTGAGAGAGGGCCGAACGGTTGTCTTGACCGAAGAAGACGTGGCAAAACTTGGAAAATAATAAAAATTGCTAAAAAACTAAAAAAACTAAAAAAAACAACAAAAAGCAAGAAAAAAAATAAAAAACGAAAACATGAAGGGGAAATGAAAATTGATTCTGAACGAAGTGAAGAATCTCAACAAGCCTAGGACTTGAACAAAGAAAAATTCCTTGACCAGCAGAGATCTTTCATTCCGCTTACGCTGCATTCAAGATGACAAGCACAACAAAAAAGGTGAAAAAACATGCAAAAGATGAAAGTCAGAGTGAAAAAACTTGACAAAAACGCGAAAATGCCGACATATGGCACAGAGTGCGCTGCTGGGGCGGACCTATATGCGCTGGAATCAGAAATATGCGATGCAGATCATCCAGCTGGGCCTGCCTTCCGGCATCACACAGGCGATCATGTCCATGTCGAT
>CANQWP010000092.1 GCA_947627585.1 uncultured Clostridia bacterium | reverse complement strand
TTGCAATCACGCGCGCAGAAGAGAGAATTTTTCTTTCCTACACCGCAAAAAGATATCTTTATGGCAAGGCCAGCCCGCAAGCGCCAAGCAGATTTTTGGCGGAACTTGGAATTGTTGACCGCAAGCGCACAAAAATCATCTCAAACGACTTTCGAGAGGCCGAAAAAGAAGAGGTTTTTGAAAGCGGCTTTGAAATTGGCGACCGAGTTTTTCACACGCGCTTTGGTGAGGGGCAAATTGTGGACATTTCGGCCGACGGGCTTGTGGCGGACATTCAATTTGACCTGGTCGGCAAAAAGAGTTTGATGCTCAACATTGCAAAACTTGAAAAGTTGGAGGAATGACATGGAAAAAGATTTGGACAAAAAACTTGAGCGCATGCGCGCGCTTGTCGAAGAGGTGCTTTTTCACAACAGAAACTATTATGAACTTGACAACCCGACCATTTCGGACAAAGAATATGACAAATTGTATGACGAACTTGTCGATTTGGAAAAAGAAACGGGCATTGTCTTGCCAAATTCACCAACGCAGCGTGTGGGCGGAGACGTTTTGGACAAGTTTGTCAAAAAGCGCCACGAAGTGAGGCTCTATTCCATGAACAAAGTGCGCACGATGGACGACCTTGCCGACTTTTTTGAAGACATGAAAAAATTTGTCAAAGACCCCACATTTGCGGTGGAATATAAATTTGACGGGCTGACAATTGTTGTGGAATATGTTGACGGAAAGTTTGTTTCGGCCACAACGCGCGGCAACGGAGAGATTGGCGAGGACGTCACCGAGCAGGTCAAGACCATCAAAAGCGTTCCGCTTGAAATTCCATTCAAGGGCAGGCTGATTTTGCGCGGCGAGGGCATGATGACCAATTCGGCGTTCAAAAAATATAACAAAACTGCCACGGAGGCGCTGAAAAACCCTCGAAACGGCGTGGCGGGCGCGATAAGGAATTTGGACCCGAAAGAGACCGCGCGCAGAAATTTGGACCTTTTTTGTTATGACGTTCTGCTTTGCGAGGGCAAAAAGTTCAAGACGCAGCAAGAAATGCATCAATTTTTGATTGAAAACGGCTTCAAGACGGGAGACTTGTTTGAAATTGTCAAGACCAAAGACGAGGCCATGAAAATCATTTCTCACGTTGACGAAGTCAAGAGCAATCTTGACGTCATGATTGATGGAATGGTCATCAAACTGAACGAAGTCCCTCCGCGCGAAGAAATTGGCTACACCAACAAGTTTCCAAAGTGGGCTGTGGCGTTCAAGTTTGAAGCAGAAGAAGTTTCGACCATGCTCAACGATGTTGTTTGGCAGGTGGGGCGAAGCGGCAAAGTCTCGCCAATCGCCATTTTGGAGCCGGTCGAACTTGCCGGAGCAACCATCAAGCGCGCAACGCTCAACAACATTGAGGACATTCGAAAGAAAAATGTCTTTTTAAAGAGTCGGGTTTTCATTCGCCGCTCCAACGAGGTCATTCCGGAAGTTTTGGGTTTGGCGGAAAAATTTGAGTTTTCAAAAGAGATTGAAGAGCCAAAAATTTGCCCGTGCTGCCACGGAAAACTTGTCAAAAAAGGACCTCTTGTGTTCTGCACAAACTATGACGGCTGCAAAGAGCAGGTCGTGGCGCGCCTCACTCACTTTTGCGAGCGCGGGGCATTTGACATTGTTGGACTTTCGGAAAAAACAATCATTCAGTTTTATGACGATTTGAATTTGAGACATTATTCCGACCTTTTCCACTTGACAAAAGAAGAACTTGTTGGCCTGGAAAAATTTGCGGACAAAAAAGCCCAAAACGTTCTGGACAGCTTGGAAAGGTCCAAAAACATCGATTTTTCGCGCTTTGTTTATGCGCTTGGCATCAGCGAAGTGGGCGCAAAGACGGCAAAAGATGTTGCAAAAATGTTCAAGAATTTGGCGAGCTTGCAAAATGCCACATATGAACAAATTGACAGCATTGAGGACATCGGGGAGGTCATTGCGCAAAACATTTTTGACTTCTTCCGCGATGAGCATAACTTGAAAGAGATTGAAAGGCTGCTTGCGGTGGGCGTGAAAATCAAAAACGAAGAAGGTGCAAAGACGGACAAACTTTCGGGGCTGACTTTTGTGCTGACGGGCACGCTGGAAAACTATTCACGCGCTGAAATGACCAAAATCATCGAAGAAAATGGCGGCAAAACGGCGTCAAGCGTTTCGAAAAACACTAATTTTGTCTTGGCCGGCGCGGAAGCGGGCAGCAAACTTGACAAGGCCAAAGCACTGGGCGTTTCAATCATTTCCGAAGCCGACATTTTGAAGATGGTTGAATGAGAAAAGAATTTTGTCGAAAAAGTTGACTGAACTTGAAGTTTTGATATATACTTTTCTTGTTCTATGTTTCAATTTTGAAAAAAGGAATTTTGATGTATTTTAAAGATGTTATAACAGAGTTGACAGAAAGTTTTATGACAAAAAAGCAAAGAACTTGCCCAAATTGTGGCAAGGCTTTGCTCAAAAAGAACGGTGTTTTGGACCATTATATTCAAGTGGCTTCAATAAAATTTATTGGAGGAATTTGTGACGCCATTGGTGGATGCGGAGCGGGGTCTTCTGTTCCAGCGCCGGATTATTATTTCAAATGCCCAGTTTGCAAAAGTGTCTATGTGCTTGTGGGCGGAAAGTTTATCCCAATCGTAAAGCGGGGGGGGGAAGATGAGAGTATTGCAAGTTTTTATGCACCTGAGCAATGCTTTTTTTGTGTTGCTTAATTTCAAATTTGCGCTTAGACAAAAGCAAAACGAAAAAGCATTTGAAATTTTTGCAAAAATGCTTGACAAACAATATTTAAATTTGTATAATAGGCACTGTGTTTCGTTGTCGGAAACAGTGCTTGAAAGAGCATAAACAAACAACAGGTGGCGACTTAACGTCGTTTCACCGATTTGAAAGGATTTTCTTTCAAAGTCATGGAAGTGATTGTGTTGTTCGTGTTTCAAAGAAAAGCATTTTTCATGGCGCGAAATCTCGTGCCATGTTTTATTTTTGCTTAGGCAAAAGAAAACAAATCGACAAAATCGCCGTTTGAGATTTAAAAACAAACAAAAAAAACGATGCCGCTGTCACATTTGAACTTTTCGATTTCGAAACTAACATAATGTGCGACGCGCATCTTAAAATGCCACGCGTGGCTTAAAAGGAGAAAAAGATGCCTACATTCAACCAACTTGTAAGAAACGGACGCAAGACTTTCGAAAAGAAGAAAAAAGCACCTCTTCTTGAAGAATGCCCTCAAAAACGCGGAGTTTGCCTTTCTGTCAGAACCGCAACCCCAAAAAAGCCAAACTCGGCTCTTCGTAAGATTGCCAGAGTGAAACTTTCAAACGGTCAAGAAGGGACTTGCTACATTCCTGGAATTGGTCACAATTTGCAGGAACACAGTGTTGTGCTTGTTCGTGGCGGACGTGTGAAGGATCTTCCTGGTGTGAGATATCACATCATTCGCGGAACACTTGACACTGCCGGCGTTGCAAACCGCAAACAAGGCCGCTCTAAATACGGTGCAAAACGCCCTAAGGCCGGGAAATAAGCCACGCTAATTTATAAATTAC
>CANQWP010000091.1 GCA_947627585.1 uncultured Clostridia bacterium | reverse complement strand
GTCCAAATTCTCGCAATTCACCGATTGTTGATAATAATTCACCCCATCAATTCGCATTGGCATGAAATAGGCTGTCGCCTTTTCAATGATTCCCATATCTTTCACTTGTTTTCCATCAGCTCTTCTTCCAAACATTTTTCATAACCTCTCAAAATTAAAATTTTATGCTTTGTGTGGTGTATTATGTTACATATTACACCACATCTTGTAGATTGCTCCTTATCACTTTTTTGGCTTGAAGCCATTTTTTGCAAACTTTTTTCTCACCAAGTTTTTTTCTCTGCCGTTCTCGCTCGGCTCATAATAAATTCGGTCTTTCAGCTTGTCCGGCATGTATTGTTGTTCGCAATATCCCCCAAAGTCGTGTGGATATTTATATTTCCCGTGTCCATCTTTGTTTGTGCTTGGGTGATTTTTCAAATGATTTGGCACCATATCCTCGCGCTCATTTTCCGCATCAGCCATCGCCCTGTTCATTGCCACAACAACACTGTTTGACTTCTCCGCCTCGCAAATATATATTATTGCATGCGTAAGAGCCAAAAAACATTCCGGCGGGCCCAACTTTTCGCACGAGGTGAGCGCGCAGCAAGCCAAAAGAAGCGCGTTGCTGTCCGCCATTCCAACGTCCTCGCTTGCGTGAGCAATCATTCTCCGTGCAATAATGAGTGGGTCGATGCCGGCTTTAATCAGCCTGAACGCATAATAAAGCGCCGCCTCAACATCACTTCCGCGCAAACTTTTGCAAAAAGCGGAAAGATAGTCATAATACATGTTTTCGTCTATCGAGAGCGGCCGTCTGTTCAAGCATTCTGCCATGACATCTTTGTCAACGTGAATGATTTTGTCCTTTCCCATTTTTGTTGAAAGCACAGCAAGTTCAAGCGAATTGAGCGCCGTTCGAACGTCTCCATTGCAAGCAAAGGCCAAAAATTTGAGCGCCTCTTCGCTGACATCAGTCCTAAATTCCCCAAGCCCGTTTTCTTTGTCCGTAAGCGCCCTTTTAAGAGTTTTCAGCACGTCTTGTTCGGAGATTTTCTTAAACTCAAAGACACTGCATCTTGAAACAATCGCACGTGTCATGCTCGTGTATGGGTTTTCTGTGGTCGAGCCTATGAAAAAGATGCTGCCTTCTTCAATGGCTTGCAAAACGCAATCACTTTGCGCCTTGCTCCATCTGTGGCATTCGTCAAGAAGAAGATAGGTGTCCGTGCCAAACATTTGCTTTTGCGAGCGCGCGCGTTCAATCACCGCTTTTGCGTCAGCAACGCCGCTTGAAACAGCGTTAAGCTTTTCGATGTTTGCATTCAACAATTTTGCAATGATTCCTGCCAAAGTCGTCTTGCCTGTCCCTGGAGGACCATAAAAAATGCAACTGCCCACCGAGCCCGTTGAAATGGCGCGGCTGAGAAGCTTGTTCTTCCCCACAATATGTTCTTGTCCAACAAAATCTTCAAGACTTGTTGGCCTCATTCTTTCGGCAAGAGGAATGCGTTGACTGTACATTACCCTTTCATTATATCAATTTTTCAAAATATATCAAAATGATATGAGGCATTTTTCAAAATTTGTCAAACTCAGTCACCAAAGCAAACAGAAATTGGCTCTTTTGACCGAAGAGAATGGTTGGTGATTCCGCAAATGTTATAGAAAAATGTGCGTCCGACTTTCAAAAATTTTTCCGAGCCTTTGACAATGAAGATCCTTTTATAATATTTCCCGTTAAAAATTCCAAGTTCTTTGAGCCCAATTTTTTCAAAGTTGACAAGCGTCAGCCCGCTCTCGCCGGTCAAATTTTTCCTTTGCAGCTCGCCCTTCAAAAAAAGCCTTTTCAATGTGACATATTTCCTTTCCAAAACATCGTCAACTTGACCGTTCAGCCAACTTATCCAAATCTTTTGAGGCAAAGTTTTGTTGAAGAAAAAGTCAAATTTCGGGTTTTTTGTTTTGACCTGCAAATTGAACACTTCGCAACATTTTTCCCATGCAAGCGCTTGCATTTTTTTGATTTGAAAAAGGTCTTTCGGCGCAAATTTTGAATTTCCAAAATTGAAGAACACAAAATTTTCTTCATTTGGCGCAAACTTCAAGTTCGCCTTGATGTTCACACACGAGAAGACGGAATTTTCCAGCCCATCCACATTTGAAAAAGAAAACTCAGCATTGCGGCAAAGATAATTCAAAAAAGTCTTCTCTTTTGTCAGCAAGTTTTCAATCAAAATGGCATGCGGCAGTTTTTTGAAATAATAATATCCTTTCTCAAGCGGAATGTTCAGCTCAATCTCAGTTCGAACATTCCCTTGTGAACGGTTTTGCAGCGCGCAAAAGAAATTTGAGCCGTTGAGCACAAATTCCGAGTAGTCCACAAAGACATTTTTCATCATGTCAACTTGGCGCAGCGAAAAATCTTCAAAATGCGGATTGAGAATCTGCCCGTTTATCTTGAAAAACTTGTCCTTAAACACAAGATTATAGTTGCTCGCTGAGGGATAGTTTATGTTCAGCTTCCCAATGCTCTCCAAAAAAGTTCCGCTTGCATTTTCGTCAAAAACGATGGCGTTCGGCAGCTTTTTTTGCATCAATTTCTGCAATTTCCCGACACTTCTTTTCGAAAAAAGCAAATTGAAATTTTCCTCAAAAGCGGCACGCTCAAACGCTTTCAAAAGCGGCCTTGTCAAGACCTTGTCAAAAACAAACACCGGAAAATTGACATCAATGCCATGTCCCGAGAGCACTTTCAAATTGACGTCATCGTCAAACACGACCGGCGCATGAAATTTGACTCTATTCAAAATTGTCGCTTTCGCTTTTTCAACATATCTCTTCTTAAACATGCAAAAATTATTGCCAAAAAGAAAAAAAATCACACATCTTCGCGTGATTTTTTGAGCCATTTGGCTTTATATGGACCATTTCTCACATTTTCAGAAACAGCCCTTGAAAATTCCTTAAACTTTTTCTTGAAGATAAAAGCATATGTCGCTTTCGGTGCGTTCAACAAACTCAGAAAGCGTCAGGTTGTCAATCACAATTTGACAGTTTTGCAAAAGTTGAAAAGTCAGTGGGAATCTTTCTTGCTCTTTCTGCTCGTCACTTGGCGAAAAATATTGTCCCTTTTCGTTTTTGGAAAGCAAAATCGGCTGTCCTTCCGCCCCCAAAATGTTCCCATTTCCATCAACATTTTGAGAGAAAAGCGCGCTCTCGGCCGCATACATAAGCGCAATCTTGTTCGCAAGCGCAAAATCGGGGTTTTTTATGACAAATTCGCGCCCCTCAAAAGTGGAAAGCGTGAGCGCATCAAAGCTTTCGTTTGTCACGTCCTCGACATAGGTGGAAAGTTGCATTTTTTCAAATTTGCCGACAACTTCCGAGAAAGAGCGATTGTTGCGAACAAATGCCGAAAACATATTTTTCATTGACGCCTGTCCAATTTCCAAAAAATCGCCAATTGAAACATTTTCGTTTTTGATCTCCAGCCCACTCAAAAGGACGGAGTTGTTTGGAGTTGAGACAAAAGATTCACCCTCCAAAATGTTCAACACCCGAAAATCTCGGTCGCAAATCAAAATTTTCCCATCTTTTTCAACAGAAAAAAGCTCTTCTCGCTCTGCGACATGGA
>CANQWP010000090.1 GCA_947627585.1 uncultured Clostridia bacterium | reverse complement strand
GCATGCCGCTTCACAGAAAACTGCGCCATTTCGGGCGAGGAAGAAAGCGAAAGCGCGCGCGTTCAAACGCGCCTTCTCATCAAAGAACTCAAAAAGAAAATTCCGGACGTCGAGGACCACATTTTCAAAAGCATTCACAATGTTCAAATTGACACCATTGTGGGCGCAAAATATGAGGGCGAGGACTTCGATTTCAATCAACTTTTCAAAAAGAGAAAATAACGGCCGCTTGTTTTATTGATTTATTTGTGCAAATTTTCAATTTTTGATTTATTTTTTTATTGAAAAACACAGTTGGCTAGCGGAGATTCTTCCCTTCGGTCAGAATGACAATTAGTGATGGAGCGAAGAATAACACAACAAACAAAAAAGAGCGATTTTTCGCCCTTTTTTCTTTTATTATATTTATTATTTACCTTTTTGACCTTTATCTTTGGTCATGTCCATCACCCAATATGATCCTTCGTGTTGGGTTGGTGGAAATTTGTCACCTTTTTCAAGATAGGTCGTGTCTTCGTCATGGCTTTGGCCGTTTTTGTCATAGGCCTTGTAGCGGCAACTCATTGGCGCTTTGTCGCCAGAACGAAATTTTTGTTGATTTGGCATGTTTTTTCTCCTTTTTTGTTTGGAAATTGGCCGTTTTCCTATTTTTATTTTGCGCAAAATTTGAAAAATTAACCTTGTTTTTTGAAGATTTTTGTTTTCAAAACAAAAAAATTTTCATCTTGAAAAACGAGGTCAAATTCTTTCAAAATTTTTTGGCTTGCTATTGACAAAAATCTTGTTTCGTGATAAAATTCAAACAATTTGGGAGGTGTTTGAAATGAGTTATGCCGACGTTGTTTTGATGAAGCGTTTTCATGATGCGCTGAAGGGCTATTCGGACGAGAAAGAGGAAGTTCGTCCAAAATGGGCGGACGGAACGCCGGCGCACACGTATGGAGCCTTTTCGAGCTATTCAAGATATGACCTTGGGCAAGGTTTTCCAATTTGCTCTTCGCGAAAAATCAATGCGGCAAGTGCCGTTGACGAGATTTTGTGGATATATCAAAAAAAGAGCAACGATGTGAACGAGCTCAATTCTCATGTTTGGGATCAGTGGGCGGACAAAGACGGAAAGATCGGCAAAGCATATGGCTTTCAAGTTGCGCAGAAATATGATTATCCTGAAGGACACGTGGACCAACTTGACCACATTTTTCACCTCTTGAAAACAAAACCGGCCGACAGGCGCATGGTGCTTTCGCTTTGGAACCCGCGCGACCAAAAAGATATGGCGCTTCCGCCATGCGTTTGGTCGTTTCAACTTCGCGTGCAGGGCGACAAACTGAACATGGCGCTTCATCAACGCTCAAATGACCTTGTGGCTGCGGGAAGTTGGAACGTGGTGCAATATTCTGCACTTTTGGAGATGATTGCAAAAGTTTTTGGCTACAAACCGGGCGTTTTGGCGCATGACGTTGCCGACAGCCACGTGTATGACAGGCACATTCCGTTTGTGATTGACATCTCACTTTCGCGCGCGCAACAAATCGTCGAGAGGCTGGAAAGAATCGATGGGGCGGCACTGGAAAACTCCAATCTTTCAAAAGAAGAACAAAAGGCGTTCAAACAATTTCAAAGAGCGGTGCTTTCGCAAAAAGGGAAAGTTGACTTTGCGCACACAATCGAGCAGGCGGAAGAACTTGAAAGAAAAATTGGCGACTACGAAACCGGCAAAATCAAGTTTGCGGAAGAGCCAATCAATTTTGGCGAATATGTTTCAAAAATTTTAGATTCAAAAGAATTTAGGCTTGCGGACGTGATTGTGGAAACAATGAGCCGTTTCCCAAAATTCGACGCCATGCTGGGCTATTCCAACCCGACCATTCAGCTTGACGATGTGAAAGATTTTTATGACTATCCTTCTCCAAGAATGAAAGACGCAAACGGCAAATTTGTGGACAACCCAAACTCAAAATTCAAGGTGAATGACTATCACCCAGAAACTGAGGGCAAAAAACTTCAAGTTCGCGTGCCAGTGGCTGAATGAAAAAACAAAATTCAAAAAAAACGCAAAAAATGCGGCAAAAATGCAAAAAAATGAAAAAAAGATGGGCGATTGTTCATCTTTTTTATTGCAAAGTTTTTGTTCCTAAGAATGTTTCATATTCATCGCAGTTTGAAATGTCCAAAGCAAAAGCTTGGCCAAATTCTTTGAAATTGTTATAGGCATAAAATTTTTCGCTTACAGAATTTTTGTCGGTCACCAAAAAGAAAGTCTGTATGTCTTCTTTTCTCAAGTTTTCAATGGCAAATTGAATGAGAGATGAGGCGAGATGTTTTCTTCGAAGTTTTGGAATTGTGCAAACTTTTGTTACAAAAGCTTCAACTTTGTTTGAAAGCGTGACAACAAGGGAAACGGGTCTTTCTTCAAAATAGGCCACAAAAGCACTGATTTTGATTCCGTCGCAAAACTGATTGAATTTTGACGCTTTGAGATTGTCCAAAATGATTTGTTCTTGTTTTGAGATTTTTTTCAAATCAACTTCAAGATAGCCTTTCACAAAAACGTCGATGACATCTTCAATTTTGTCATTATCAACTTTTTTATATGAAATATGCTCAATCTTTGCTTTTGTGTTGTTCAAATTGAACCCGTCCACAAGTTTCATCCAAACATCATGAAATTCAATTGGAAAAAATAATTCCATTGTGTTGGCAAATTTTGTGTTGTGGTCAAATTTTTTGCTATTGAACGGGAAATATGCAATTTGTTTGATTGAATTTTTTTTGCATTTATCTTGGATTTCTTGAAGAGTGTGAAGCATATTTTGAGAATTTTTTACAATGCAAAAATTATAATATGAAGATTTGTCAATTGTGCTTGAAACAAGGTCAAAGTTCCCAAAATTTTCGATGGAAATTTTCCAAAAATTTTTGTTTGCAAGAAAATAATTGCCGGCAATTTGAAGAGGGGCTTTTGTTGCTTTTAAAGATTTGAAAAGTTCATATGAAACAAAAATCAACATAACAAATTCGCTGAGTGCCGTGGTGTAAGCACCCAAAACGATGTCAAATGGAACAAGCAGAAAGGCTGACACAACATAGCCCAAACGCATTATTTTGAAGTTGTTTTGCCAAGATGTATAGGTCAAAACAATTAAATTTGTGACCATCAAAATGTCAATCGGTGATTCGAAAAGTGTCACAGAAATTATGACAAAATAAACTTGAAAAAGCAGCATATAAATGATGTCGGGTTGTTTGTTTTTGAGAGTGTAAAAAGAATAGACAAGTGTTCTGGTCAGTGCTCCCACAACCAACAAGCATGACAACAGTGTTCCGCAAAGGGCGTAAGTTGCAATAAGCAAACAGTTTGTTATAGACATGCATAAAAGCGCTTTCCATTTTTCTTTTTGATAGAACGAAATGATTGTTATGATTGTTGTGGCCAAGCCTAAGGCCTGAATTATCCAAAATTGAGGGCTCATATATTATCCTTTTTCTCGTGTTTATGTTCCTGAACTTCATTTCTTTGCCAAAGAAACTGCAACAGCCAAACTCACTGTTGCGCCGACCATTGGGTTATTCCCCATTCCAATGAAGCCCATCATCGCAACGTGGGCTGGGACGGAAGATGAGCCGGCAAACTGTGCGTCACAGTGCATTCTTCCCATTGTGTCGGTCATGCCA
>CANQWP010000089.1 GCA_947627585.1 uncultured Clostridia bacterium | reverse complement strand
AACAACTATTGCGTGCGTTATTTCCAAAGAGGGACAACAACTTTTGGAAAGTTCCACAATGGCGTTTGCCGAAGCGAAGACGAAGTGATGAAAATCATCACTGAATTGAAAGAGGCCGAACTTGGCCGAATGGGCTATCCAGTCGAAAGTATCCTTCAAGGTGCCCAAACACGTTATGGAATTTACAAAAAGCCTAAAACAAAATAAGAAAAAAATCTCACCCAAAAAGTGAGAATTTTTTTTATTATATCATATGTTAATATTCTAATCCAATTTCAATTTTGCGAGCGTAGGACTTTGTCCGGCAAGCACAAATTGAAATTGCACCTATGCGGAAGAGGACTGGGAAGAGAAACCATTGGAGTAGCCGTTAGGCTTGCAAGCAAGCCGTGTCGGCGTTACGGAAATGGTGTCTGTCCCAGCATTACACCAATTCAACAACAGCCATTTCGGCAGCGTCGCCGCGGCGAGTGCCGAGTTTGATGATGCGTGTATAGCCGCCGCCTTGACCGGAAGTCTTGGCGCGTTCAGCATATTTTGGCGCATAGACATTGAAGATCTTTTCCAAAAGTGGGTGATTGATGCCCTCTGTGCGAGCCTTGAAAGCGTCCATGCTTTCTTTTGGCTTCCTTTGTTCTTGAAGGTCATACACATAGCCCATCATATATCTTCTTGCAGCCAATTTTTTTGGACCATCGTTGAGAACTTTCTTTTTGGTCTTTTTGCCGTCAGCACCTTTGATTTCTTTCACCACTTCAACAGTGTCCTGATATGAATTGATGGCTTTGGTGATGATTCTTTCAGCGACACGAGCAGTTGATTTTGCTTTTGCAAGCGTTGTCTCAACTTTTCCATACCAAAGAAGGCTGGAAACAAGACCGCGGAGCATTGCGTCTCTTTCTTTTGATGGTCTTCCAAGTTTATCGTTAGCCATTTTTCTTCTCCTTTTGAGCGTTTGCTCAATTTATTTTCGATTTGTTTTGTTTTGAAAGTTTTTCTTCTTATGTTGCCGCCTTTTCAAGCAGCTTCCCCACAAAAAGTGGCAACGGCCACCTTATTCTTCGTCTTTGCGAAGTTGGAAGCCATAACTTTCAAGTTTTTGAATGACTTCTTCAACTGATTTTGCACCCAAGTTGCGCACTTTGAACATGTCGCTTCTTGATTTTTTGAGCAAATCTTGAATTGTGTTCAAGCCAGCGCGTTTGAGGCAGTTGAAAGAACGAACGGAAAGATCCATTTCTTCAATTGGAAGTTCCATAAGTTTCACTTGTTTGTCCTCTTCGCGAGACAAGAGAATTGTCTTGTCGCTCATCTCTGCGCAAAGCTCAATGAACAGTCCAACGTGCTCGTTGATGATTTTTCCGGCAAGCGAAACAATTTCGCGAGCAGAAGTTGTGCCGTTTGTGGTCACTTCAAGAGTGAGTTTGTCATAGTCAATGCTTTGGCCGACACGAGTTGCGCTGACGTTGAAGTTCACTTTCTTGACAGGTGAGAAAATGCTGTCAATGGCGATGAAATCAATGTCATCATATTTTGCCTTATTGTCCTCGCTTGAAACATATCCGCGTCCATTGCCGATCATGACGTCAAGATCAAGCACTGCTCCTTCGTCCATTGTGCAAATGTGAAGGTCCGGATTGAGAACTTCAACTTGGTCGTTGGCCTCAAAATCTTTTGCGGTCACTTCGCCCGGTTTGTTTTTGCGAAGTTTGAGATATGTGACAAAGTTTTTGTCTTGATTTGAGCATTTCACAGCCAAACTCTTGAGATTCAAAACAATGTCCACAACATCTTCTGTGACGCCACGGATTGTTGAGAATTCGTGTGCAACGCCGGCGATGCGGAATGCAATGACTGCTGAGCCTGGAAGCGACGAAAGAAGAGTTCTTCTCATGCAGTTTCCAAGTGTGATGCCGTAGCCTTTTTCAAGCGGCTCAACCACAAATCTTGCAAAATTTCCGCCATCAGTTTCTTCACAAGTGATTCTTGGTTTTTCCATTTCCATAATTTTTCTTTCCCCCTATTTTTATCTCGAATATAATTCGACAATCAGTTGTTCTTTGATGTCACTGTCAATGTCTTCACGCGCTGGATTTGCCAAAATTTTTCCAGTGAGTGTTTCGCTGTTGAATTCCAGCCATTTTGGCATAACAATTTTCATGCCTTTGAGCGCTTTGAACATTTCAAGATCTTGTTTGTTTTCTTTGACAGTGATCACGTCACCTGGCTTTACGCGATATGAGGCGATTGAAACGCGCTTTCCGTTCACGCAAATGTGACCATGGTTGACGATTTGACGGCACTCAGCGCGCGATGCGCCAATTCCCATGCGATAGATCACATTGTCAAGACGTCTTTCGATGAGTGACAACATTGTTTCGCCGGTCGCACCCTTTGAGCGTGAAGCGTCGTCAAAATATTTTTCAAATTGTCTTTCCAAAATGCCATACATTCTCTTCACTTTTTGTTTTTCGCGAAGTTGAAGCCCATATTCAGTCACTCTTTTTCTTGATGCGCCATGTTGTCCAGGAATGACAGGACGTCTTTCCATTGCGCATTTCTTTGTGAGGCATCTTTCGCCTTTAAGAAAAAGCTTGCGACCTTCTCTGCGGCATTGACGGCAATCAGGTTCAATAGTTCTTGCCATTTTTTCGTTCTCCTTTTATACTCTTCTTCTTTTTGGAGGTCTGCAACCGTTGTGCGCGATTGGCGAAACGTCCTTGATAAGTGTCACATTGAAGCCAAGCGTGGACAGCGAGCGAATTGCGCTTTCTCTTCCATTGCCTGGACCTTTGACATAAACTTCAACAGATTTCATTCCGTTGTCAAGAGCCACCTTTCCTGCTTGTTCAACGCAAGTTTGAGCAGCAAATGGTGTGCTTTTCTTTGAGCCTTTCAAGCCCAATCTTCCAGATGAGCATGAAGAAATTACGTTTCCTGCCATGTCGGTGAAAACGATGATGTTGTTGTTGAAGGAAGTTGTGATGTGAACTTGTCCTTTTTCAACGTTTCTTGCAACTCTTTTTCTGGTCTTTACAGTTTTCTTCTTTGCTGTTTGTTTTGTGTTTGCCATATCTTACCCCTTATTTACCCTTCTTCGAGCTTCCGCTGACGATTCTCTTTGGGCCTTTTCTTGTTCTTGCGTTGTTTTTGGTGCTTTGACCGCGAACAGGCAACCCTTTTCTGTGACGAATGCCGCGATAGCAGCCAATTTCGTTGAGCTTCTTGATGTTCATGCTCACTTGTGATTTCTTTTCGCCTTCCACAACAAGATTATGGTCGATATAGTTACGAAGTTTTGCAATTTCATCTTCGGTGAGGTCTTTCACGCGTTTGTCAAGTGAAATTCCTGTCGCCTTGCAAATGTCTTGCGATGTTTTTACGCCAATTCCGTAAATGTATGTCAAACCATATTCCAATCTTTTTTCTCTTGGAAGGTCAACACCAGCAATACGTGCCATTTATGTTTTCTCCTATTTTTTTTGATTTGTTTTTTGGGAAGTTTCCCGTCTCAGCCTTGTGTTTGTTTGTGTTTTTTGCTTTTGGAGCAAATAACCATCACTTTGCCATCTCTTTTGATGACTTTGCATTTATCACACATAGGCTTTACAGATGCTCTAACTTTCATTTTTTGCTCCTTTATTGTCCTTTTTCTCGCCAAGTTATGCGACCTTTTGTCAGGTCGTATGGGCTCATTTCAATTTTCACTTTGTCGCCTTCAATGATTCGAATGAAGTGCTGACGAAGCTTTCCGGAAATGTAGGCGGTGA
>CANQWP010000088.1 GCA_947627585.1 uncultured Clostridia bacterium | reverse complement strand
AAAAAGGTGTTTCAAGCGCTGAGGATTTTCATAAATGGCGAGCTTGACGGCCTTGATACGTTTCTTTCTCAAATGATAGACCTTTTGGAAGAGGGCGGACGTGGCTGCGTGCTGACCTTTCACAGTTTGGAAGACCGCATTGTGAAAAACGTGTTTAAACTTGAAAGCACCGACTGCATTTGCCCGCCAAAAACACCAATTTGCATTTGCGGCCACAAAGCGCGCGTGAAACTTGTCAGCCGAAAGCCAATCACCGCCAGCGAGGACGAGCAAAAACGCAACAGCAGAAGCACCAGCGCAAAACTTCGCATTGTTGAAAGACTTTGAAAATCATAAACTGCAAAGGAGGAAAATAAAATAAATGGACAGGCTTTTTGAAACCGAGAAAAAGACTTTGGTCGAAAAAGCGCAGCAAAAAGATGCGCCACAGGAAGAAAAGCGCGAAAAAATCAATCTTCATTTGAAAACGACTGAAGAAAAGCCTTTGCAGTTTGACGAGCAAACCTTTTCTGTGGATGAGAGTAAAAAAGAGCCGCAGAACGAGCACGAACTGCCGCAGCAAAACACCTATCTTCAATCGTTCGAGAACAAAACCGTTGCGGACATCATGCGCGAAGATGCGAAAAGACAATCCGCCGAGATGAGCGTTTTGGAAAAACAAAAAGAAAGCCTTGCCGAAAACGCGCTTGACCCAAACATGACGATTGAGGCATTTCAAAAAAGCGCGAAGGAAAACATTTCGGCTGAAATCACACAGCCGGAAGCGGCGATTGAAAATCAAATCCAAGAAATCAGCCAAGAAAATGAAAACACACAAGAGAACAGTTCAGTCATCGAAAAACCCAACTACGATTTTTTGCAAGAACCTAAAACCATCAAACTTTCCAAAAAAAGCGCAAAAGCAAAGAAAAAACATTCAGCAAAAACGGCCGGAATTGTGCTTGCGTGTGCTCTTGCTGGAAGCGCCATCATTTGCGCCACAAACGCCGTGCTAATTGACCAAATGTCTGCCTCCTTTGTCGAGATTGACGAGACCTACAAGTTCAATTTGGCAAAATATTTGAAAAGCATCAACAATCTTGATGCGACCAAGAAAAGCATGGACTTTTTGGAGACTTATCCCGACGACCTTTTGCAAGCGGGCGATTTGGGCGAAAAGAGCAATTGGTTTGACAGGCTCTGCAATTTCTTAGGAGGGTTGTTTGGGGGTTAAATGCAACGTCCTTACACGCTCCACTCTCTTCAAAAGCGCATCAAAGCGGTGTTTTTGGTGCTTCTTATTGTTGTTTTAAGCCTCACTGTGAGGCTTTTTGTTGTTCAAATCATCAACGGCAAAAACCTTCAAATTCGCGCCACTGACCAATGGACGCGTGACCTTGCTTTGACCGCGCCGCGCGGAAAATTTTTGGACACGACGGGTGACAGTTTGGCGGTCTCCTACACCACCTATGATGTCTATGTGCGCGGACGAGAAGTGAAAGAGCCGGAAAAGGTGACGTCACTTTTGTGCGAACTTTTGGGACTTGACTATGACAAAACATTCGAAAAAGTCTCGCGAAAGAACATCTCCGAAATGCTCATCAAACTTCAAGTGGAAGGCGAAATTGCACAAAAAATCTATGACGCCAAACTTGACGGCATCTTTCTTTCGGAAAATGTTGGAAGATATTATGTCTATGGCAACCTCATGACGCAGCTTTTGGGATTTTCTTCTGTGGACAACGTTGGGCAAGCGGGGCTGGAAGCATATCTTGACACCTATCTTTGCGGCGTGGACGGCTTTTCATATGTCCAAAGTGACCTTCAAGGCAAAGAAATCGGCGGAACGATGCGCTATTACATGCCGGGCACAGCCGGAGATGACGTCACACTGACGGCAAACAGCAAAATTCAAATTCTTTTGGAGCGCGTTTTGCAAGAGGCGTATGAAACACAAAAGGCCAAGGCGGTGACGGGCATTGTCATGAACGCCAAAACAAAAGAGGTGCTTGCCATTTCTTCAAAGCCAAGTTTTGACCTGAATGAGCCGCCGCGCGAGGACCTTTCGGCGCTTTTTGAGCAGTCAAAAATGAAGTCCATCACTGACACATATGAGCCGGGCTCGACCTTCAAGATTTTGACGGTTGCGGCGGCGCTGGAAGCGGGCGTGGTGGATCTTGACGACAGGTTCTATTGCCCCGGCTTTCGCGTGATTGACGGTCAGCGCATCAAATGCTGGAAAAGCATTGGCCACGGCAGTCAAAATTTGGTGGAGGCGTTTGCCAATTCTTGCAACTGCTGTTTCATGGACCTTGCGCTTCGACTGGGCGTGGACAGGTTTTATGAATATATGAAAAAGTTTGGGCTGGGTGAAAAGACGGGCATCACGCTGCGCGGCGAAAGTGGTGGAATCTTGATGCCGAAGAGTCAGGTCAAGCGTGTTGACTTGGCGCGCATGGGCTTTGGGCACGCCATCGCGGTGACACCACTTCAACTTTTGTCCATTGTTGCCGGAATCACGGGCGGCGGAGTTTGGAAGACGCCGACAGTTATTGAAAAGATCGTTGACGTTCACGGCACGACCACTTTCACGCCAAAAGTTGAGACGCGGCGCATCATTTCTCAAGAGACCAGCAAGACGGTGAATGGGCTTTTGCAGTTTGCTGAGAACAAGACCGGCGGATTAACATTTGTGGAGGGCTACAACGTCGGCGGAAAGACCGGAACGGCACAGAAATATGGCGAAAATGGGCAAATTGCGCAGGGGAAATATATTTCAAGTTTCATTGGCACATATCCTGCCGACGAGCCGGAATATCTTTTCATGATTTTGGTCGATGAGCCAAGCGCCGGCGCATATTATGGCTCGCTTGTTGCAGCGCCTTATGGAAAAAGTTTCTTCTCGCAACTTTTTGAGTTCTATGACATGCCAAAAGACGACGAAAGCGTGGTCGTGGAAGAGACATTCATGCCTGAAGTGACTGGGCTTGCGCTTGCCGATGCCATGATTGAACTGAGAAAAGCGGGGCTTTTGTATGAAATTGACGGCGAAGGCGGGCGCATTTTGGAGCAACTTCCGCCGGCGGGCACACGGCTTCACAAGGGAGACACGGTGCTTTTGGTGACATGACAAAAAAACTTGCTAAATTTTCAAAAAAACTGTAAAATAAAAACATGTGGACGTGGATTATTGTTGGCGTTGTCGGAGTTTTGGTGCTGGGGCTGTGCTTTGCACTGGCCGTGGCGAGTTTTTCTGGCGAAAACTTTATGCAAAAATGGAAAGAGGTCGACCAGGTCAGAAATTCTCTTGGCGCGACCACACTTTCATATGTCCAAAGCATCAACAAAAGATATTTTGGCGGAAAGTTGCAACTTGCGCGCTGTGCACAGTTTGACGACCATTATAGCAGCGGCGTGATTGCGCTTTCGGATGCGACAATGAACAGCAATAGCGTCGCGTCGCTTGCAATTGTTTCGCACGAACTTGGGCACGCAAGACAGGACGCCACTGGAAACAAGTTGAAAAAACACTGGGCACTTCGAAGAGCGGGACGAATTTGCGGACTTTTCTTCTTGCCGCTTTTTCTTGCGGGAGCGGTGTTTTCAATTTTGTGGGTGTTCGAAATTTTGCCGGAGCTATATTTTCTCATCGTCGGCCTGTCGCTTTTTGCCGGCGGCGTAGGAATTTTTGTCCTTGCGGTGATCTTGAAATGGAAAGAAATCAAAATTGAGCGAGAGGCCTCTGACTTTGCCTTGGAATTTTTGAGGGAATATTTCGGCGAAGAAGAAGTGAAACTTGCGCAAGAGCTTTTGATGGCGGCGCGCCTAACATATTGGGCAAATTTTGTGAGAACATTGCTTTCTTGG
>CANQWP010000087.1 GCA_947627585.1 uncultured Clostridia bacterium | reverse complement strand
TTTTCAATCGCAAAAAGTTCTTCACGCTCGGCGACATGAATGACAAATTTGTTTGGAAAAACGGTTTCAATGTTCACCACGCGAATGTAGGCAAATTTTGGGTTTTCGCGTGCCTTGTCATAGATTTTTTGAATGCTCTTTTTCTTTCCTTCAAAAAGCACGCTCGCGCCCATGCGAAAATCGCCCGCCTCAACAATTTCTTCCGCCGAAACATCTTTCAGATGGACAAGCGTAGATTGAAAATCGACTGTCACAGAAGAAAGCGCAAAAAGAGTCCAAAAAAGAATGAGCACAACTGCCACAGCAATGCCAATCGCGATAAAACAAATCATCAGTTTTTTGCTCAATTTGCCCCTCCCTTTAAACATTCACACGCCTGATTTCCGCTCCAAGCGCGCCAAACTTTTCTTCAATTTTTTCATATCCGCGGTCAATGAAGTGCACGTTGCAAATTGTCGTGTAGCCTTCCGCTTTCATGCCAGCAATCACAAGCGCCGCGCCTGCGCGCAAATCGCAAGAAGAAACGTCTGCCCCAAAAAGTTTTTCAACGCCATAAACATGCGCCGCCCTTCCGCGCACAGCAATTTTTGCGCCCATTTTGCAAAGTTCTGGCACAATGGCAAAGCGATTTTCAAAGACGTTTTCTTCAATGATGCTGCTTCCGTTGCTCACGGACTGCAAGACCAGCATTTGCGACTGCAAATCGGTTGGAAAGAACGGAAACGGCAGCGTTTGGACGCTCTCAATGCAAGGTTGTCTTCCGCTTGCTTTCAATCTTATTGTATCACCCTTTATGTCGATTTTGCAAGCAGTTTGACGAAGAAACGAAATCAAACTCTCGCTGTCTTTCAACCGAAAATTCTTCAAAAGCACATCACCTCCGACAGTTGCCGCAGCAAGAAGATATGTCCCCGCAACAATTCGGTCGGGCATCACCGAAAAAGAGGTGCCGTGCAGGCTCTTCACGCCCTCCACAACAATTTGGTCAGTTCCCGCGCCCGAAATCTTCGCGCCGCAAAGATTGAGGAAGTTTTGCAGGTCAACAATCTCCGGCTCTTTTGCAACATTTTTGAGAGTTGTGACTCCGTCAAGAAGAGTGGCGCACATGATCAAGCTTTCTGTTGCGCCAACGCTTGGAAAATCAAAAATCACTTCGCCTGCGTGCATGTTTTGCCCGTGACAATATATGTATCCATGCTTTTCCACGACATTAACGCCAAGCGCGCGAAAGCCTTTCACGAACAAATCAATCGGCCTCGCGCCAATTTTGCACCCGCCCGGGAAGGCCACAACGGCGTTTCGAAATCTCGAAAGAAGTGCACCCGAAATGAAGATGGACGCTCGAATTTTTTGCGTCATCTCATGCGTGATTTTGTTGTTTCTGACGTTTCTTGCGTCTATGTATATTCCGCCGTTTTGAAGAAAAGAGTGAACATTCAAACTTTCCAAAATTTCTCGCATGCACAAAATGTCAGAAAGGTCAACAAAGTTCTCCAAAAAAATCTCGCCCTCGCAAAGCACGCATGCGGCAAGAATCGGCAAAAAGGCGTTTTTTGAGGGCTCAATTTCAAGTTCTCCAACAAGCCTTTTCCCGCCACTTACAATCAATTGTTGTTCCATATTAAACATCTTATGAAAAAGTCGATTTTTTGATTTTTTCACAAAACTTTCGTTCAAAAAACAGTGTGGGAGGTTTTGTTGATGCAACTTAAAAGAATCAAAAAAAGAAAATATGGTGTAGTATGCAATGCATAATACACCATATATTGTGGTGGTATGCAAACTCACCACTTGTTGTCGATAATTCCTCCGCCCCAGCACGTGCCGTCTTCTTGATAGAGCACCACAAATTGTCCCTCTGTTATGGCGCGCTGTTTTTCGGCAAATTCAACCTTGATTGTTTTGTCGCCCGTCACAGTCACATGCACTTTTTGGTCAGGTTGACGATAGCGGAATTTAGCAAGGCAATCAAATTCTTTTTCTTTTGGTCTTTCCGGAATCCAGTTGAAGTCGGTCGCATTCAAGCCGTTTGAAAAAAGTTCTTCACACTCTCCTTGCGACACAAAAAGAATGTTCTTTTCAAGGTCCTTTTTCAGGACAAACCATCTTTCGCCGTTGCCGTCAGCCTTTCCGCCGATGTTGAGGCCGCGGCGCTGGCCAATAGTGTAATACATCAGGCCTTCGTGCCTGCCCACCACCTTGCCGTCAAGCGTGCAAATGTCGCCCTCTTGTGCCGGCAAATATTGTTTCAAAAACTTCCTGAAATTTCGCTCCCCAATGAAGCAAATGCCGGTGCTGTCCTTCTTTTCTGCGGTCGAAAGTCCAAGTTTTTTTGCGATTTCGCGAACTTCTTTCTTCTCGATGTCCGCGAGCGGAAAAAGCACACTGGAAAGTTGTTCTTGAGAAAGTTGATTCAAAAAATAGGACTGGTCTTTGGTCAAATCTTTGGCTTTTGCAAGATATGTTTTTCCGTCTTTTTGATAGGTCTTTGCGTAATGTCCCGTTGCGATCATGTCCGCGCCAAGCGCCCTCGCCTTTTCCAAGAACGGCCCAAATTTGATTTCTCGATTGCACAAAACATCCGGATTTGGTGTTCGCCCGGCCTTATATTCGTCCAAAAAATATTGAAACACGCGCTCATAATATTCTTTCGCGTAGTTCACCGAAAAATAAGGAATGTCAATCGCGCTGCACACACGTTTCACGTCCTCAAAGTCATCCTCAGCAGTGCATTCGTCACCCTCTTCCCAATTTATCATAAAAAGCCCAATGACCTCGTGCCCTTGCTGCTTCAAAAGCCATGCCGCCACACTGCTGTCCACTCCGCCAGAAATTCCAACCACCACTCTCATTTTTTGTCACCAACTTTTGTGTTTTTTGTTTTATTGTGTGCTTTTTTGTGTTTGTTTTGTGCAGCCTTCTCCGTTTCATTCGAATTTTGCGCGAGTGAAGCTCTTTCTTTGTTGCTATCTGTTGAAGCATCGCTATTTTCCATTAAAGTTTTCCCGCCTGCCACATTCTTTTTGTCATTTTTCTTATTTCTCTTCAATTTGTCATTTTCTTGTTTGATTTCTTGGCTCACGCGGCCATATTCTTCCCGCGCGCTGTCTTTTTCGGCTTGCAACAGACTTTCGTCGAAATAGATTGGCACTTTAAAGCGTTTTGACAGCAAACATGAAAAAGTGACGATCCACGAAAGCGCGTAGATTGAAATTGGAATGTAAAGAAGTGTCGCGTTTGCCGCCACAATTTGTTCATTGAAAATTGTGCCCACAATAAGATAGACAAAGCCAAGGCTCATCAAAAGGCCTTTGATGTATTTTCCAACATAATAAAAATGTCCGCCAAACCAGCCGAGCAAAAGAAAATAAAGCCAAAGCTTGACTTTGCTTACGTCCGCCGGCAGCCGATTGGTGAAAATGACATAGTCGCGATCAAAATGCAAAAGTTTTTTCTTTGCCGCCTTGTTTGACGCAAATTGAAGTTTTGAAAAAACAAGTCCGCACTCCTCGCACTTTTCTTGATTTATTAGGCACTTGTTTCCGCACCTTGGACATTTTTTGAAGGGCTTTTGCTTTTTTTGAAACTTCATCTTTTTCATTTTAAAGCATAAGAGCAAAATTTGTCAAGGCATTTGAATGTCCAAAGCAAATTCAAAGCAAAAATATCAAAGAATGTTTCATGCCGCTTCTTTCAATTTGTCATTCGCACGATTAAAATAGACATATGACGGCTTGTCGTCCGCGACATAATGGAGCACATATTCAAATGCCGCTTTGGCCTCGGCATAGTTTTTCTCATTATATGCTCTCACTCCCGCCTCAAAGCGATTTTTGAGTTTTTTGAGTTTTTCTTTCTTATTCTTTGGATAATATTCCAGGCTCTCGAAAAGCGACACTTGCGAGCCGTCATCAAGAGACAGGGCTCCG
>CANQWP010000086.1 GCA_947627585.1 uncultured Clostridia bacterium | reverse complement strand
GAAAGTTCGCGCGCCAAAATCAACCTTTTTGCGCCAAGTTCAACCATAAGATTTGCGGCATAGGAATTGATGACATTTGCTTGCGTGCTCACATGAACATCAAGTGATGGGGCGTTTTTTCGAACATAACAAAGCATTCCCACGTCCGCCACAATCACCGCGTCCACTTTTGCACGCACAAGAAAATTCAAATATTCCTTCAGTCCTTCAAAATCTTTGTCTTTGGCAATGATGTTCAGTGTCACATAAACTTTCTTGCCCTTTTCATGAGCCATTTTCACGGCTTTTTCAATTTCTTCATCAGAAAAATTTCCGGCAAAAGCCCGAAGTCCAAATCTTCCGCCAGCAAGATAAATCGCATCTGCCCCAAAGTGCAGCGCGGTCAAAAATTTTTCAAAATTGCCAGCCGGCGCCAAAAGTTCCATGTTTTTCTCCTATTTTTGTGCCCTTTTGTCACAAATTTTGTTTTCAATATTTGGAAAAATCATATCACATTCTCAAAATTTTTTCAAGCAACATTTTTTGATGATCTCAAAACTTCCGTCTTGGCTCTGCATTTTTCTCATTCGCAACCAGTTTGCAAAGGCAAAAATGTTCATAAGGGTTTGGATAATATATGTGATCACTGTTGTGATGCACGAGAAATCAATTGTCAAAACATAAGCCCAAAGCACTGTCCCAATCAAATTCACAAAAACATAACACAAGAAATTGAACTCACTTCGTCGCACCTGCATATATCTTGCCAGCAAGCCTATTGCGGCAGAAAATGTTGAAACAAGCAAAAACGCCGTGCCAAAATACCCCAAAAGATAATATATTCCAACGCTGAAAACTGCAATAATCACACAAGAGGCCACCCATTCTTGCCAAGAGATTTTTCTGTTGACTTCCACAACAGAAGAGTTTTTTTGCGAGTTTTTCAGCCAAGTGAAAAGGCTCAAAAGATATGCTGGAATTGCAAAAACAAGCGACATAATCACTTCGCCATAGAGTCGATTTAAAAAGCTCATCACAACATAAAGCGAACTTGCTGTCACGCCAACCAAATTCCCCCAAAACCAGCCTTTTCCAAGCGCAAAAATTGTGAAAATGTTGAGAAGTGAAAACAAGATTGAAACTGCGCCGCTTTCAAACACAATTCCAAAAATCAAAAGCACGGCAAAAGCAGAAAGAAGATATGTCCACTCCCACCATTTCACACTAGCAAAAATTTTAACAAAATTTCTCTTTAAATTTTTCATAAGTCTAAACAACAATTTTCACCCATCGATTCTCACTGTTGGCACAGCGGTAAGTGTCAAATCTGCAAGGCCCTTGCCGGCGCGGATATAATAGAATGCAATCGAGCCAATCATTGCCGCGTTGTCAGTGCAGAATTTAAGGTCGGGCGCATACATCTTTCCCCCCAATTTTTCACAGTCGAGCGCAAGTCTTTCCCTAAGCCTGCCGTTTGCGCCCACGCCACCAGCAATCACAAGTTTCTTTGCGCCCGTTTTTTTCAGGGCAAGCGCCGTTTTTGTCGCAAGTTCGTCAATCGCAAGTTCTTGAAAAGAATTTGCCACATCGGCTTTTGAGAATTCTTCATTTTTTTGTTCTTTTGTGTGCACAAAATTGACAACAGCCGTTTTCAGCCCACTGAAAGAAAAGTCAAGGCTGCCGCCGAGCGGACAAGAATAGTTGAATTTCACATTGTTCTTGCCCGTTCTTGCAAGTTTTTCAATGTTTGGTCCGCCTGGATAGGAAAGCCCCAGCACGCGTGCCACTTTGTCAAAGCATTCTCCCACACTGTCATCCGCCGTGCTGCCAAGGACATGGAAATCACAAAAATCTTTCACCTGCACAAGTGCAGTGTGCCCGCCGCTGACCATAAGGCACAAAAACGGCGGCTCAAGATCTTTGTGTGAGATGTAGTTTGCGCCGATGTGCCCATGCACGTGGCTGACGGCAATCAGTGGAACTTTCAGTGCATAGGCAAGCGTCTTTGCAAAGTTCACTCCCACCAAAAGCGCCCCAACAAGCCCCGCGCCATATGTCACCGCCACCGCATCAACATCTTGCAGTGTTTTTCCACTTTCGGCAAGCGCCTCGTTGAGGACGCCCGTGATGTTTTTGATGTGATTTCGCGACGCCACCTCGGGCACAACTCCGCCAAAGAGTTTGTGAATGTCAATTTGAGATGAAACAATGTTTGCAAGCACCTCACGCCCATTTTTCACAAGTGCCACCGCTGTTTCGTCACAAGAACTTTCCACAGAAAGAACAAGGACATCTTTTTTTGTCCTCAAGGCCTCAAACTTTTGTTTTGCAAGCTCAAAATAGTCCATCGTTCCTTCCTTTTTGTCCCATTTAAATAATTTTTTCTTCAAATTTGCTTGTTCAAATTTGCTTACTTACACCCTGTCATTCTGAACGAAGGCATAAGATGCCGAAGTGAAGAATCTCCGCTAGGCAAAGAATTCCTTGCAAAAATCTTTCGACCAGCAGAGATTCTTCGCTGCGCTCAGAATGACATTTGCGAGAAGGTTTTCTTCCTCAGCCCCTCAACCTTTCACGCTGGTGCGCTTCAAATATTCATTGATGAAGTCTTGAATGTCGCCGTTCATGACCGCTTGAATGTCGCTGGTCTCAAAATTGGTGCGGTGGTCTTTGACAAGTGTGTATGGGCAGAAAACATATGACCTGATTTGGCTGCCCCACTCAATTTTTTTGACGTCGCCGCGAATTGACGCCAACTTTTCCATTTCTTCCAATTCTTGTTTTTCGACAAGTTTGGAATAGAGCATTTTCATGGCAGTTTCGCGATTTTGCACCTGTGAGCGCTCAGTTTGACATGCCACAATGATGCCGGACGGAACGTGCGTGATGCGAATGGCACTTTCCGTCTTGTTGACGTGCTGTCCGCCCGCCCCGGAACTTCGAAACGTGTCCACTTTCAAGTCCTCTGGCCTGATGACAATGTCCGGCGCTTCTTCAATTTCTGGCATAACTTCAAGACTGGCGAAACTTGTGTGGCGGCGCGCGTTGGCGTCAAAAGGCGAAATTCGCACAAGCCTGTGCACGCCCTTTTCCGCCTTCAAATATCCATAAGCAAATTCGCCCGAAACGAGAAAAGAGATGCTTTTGATGCCGGCCTCTTCGCCGTCCAAAACGTCAAGCACCTTGATTTTGAAGCCGTTTTTTTCGGCATACATACTGTACATGCGAAAAAGCATGTCCGTCCAGTCTTGTGCCTCTGTTCCGCCAGCGCCGGCGTGCAGAGTCAAAATGGCGTTATAGTTGTCATATTTCCCAGAAAGCAGAGTTTCAAGTGTTGCCGCCTCAATTTCTTTTTCAAGGTTTTCAAGAGTGGCGCAAAGCTCGTCAAAAAGGCCGGCGTCGTCCACTTCTTCCAAAAGCTCGATGCTGGCGTCACAGTTGTCGATTTCCGTCTGCAATTTTTTGACTTTTTCAAGTTTATATTCGCACAATTTCACTTCGCGACCGACTTTTGAAACGCGTTTTGCATCATTAAAAAAGTCGTCCGAGAGTTGTTCGGCTTTCAGTTCTTCCAATCTTTTTTCTTGCCCGTCCGGGTCAAAGACACTCCTTGATGAAAGTGAAGTCGCCTTTGATTGCGCCAAGTTTTTCTTTTTGAATGTCGATAATCATAAAAATCTCCTTTAAATAGATTTCTTCGTGTTTGAAAAAGACAACAAGTTTTTTCAAAACATCAAATTTTCAATTAAAGAAGATTTTAGCACATTTTTTTGGAAAAGTAAAGCGAATTAGTCCTCCGTTTTCTCAATCACTTCTGCCAAATGCGCCTGACGGAATTCCTCGTCCTGCTTGATAAGCGCTTTTTCTAGCCAAATCAGTGAAATGCCGTAGAAAACATAGAAGGCGCAAACAATGCCAAGCGCGATTTTAAGGAAAAGCGTCCCTCCGCCAACAAG
>CANQWP010000085.1 GCA_947627585.1 uncultured Clostridia bacterium | reverse complement strand
TATCTTCCCCTGACCGACGTGCTGACAAACAACAAAAAATACAACGCGAAGAAATATGAAAACTTCAATGTTCAGGCGCAAGAAATTTTGCGCGGTCGAATGATTACGCCAAATGAATATCGCGAATATTATGACATCATCGAGCGCTTGCACATGGAAAAAGAAGCCCTTTTGATGATCATTGACTATTGCGTGAAATATAAAAACAGCGACAAAATTGGTTATGCTTACATAACAACTGTTGCGAAAGAATGGGCAAATCAAAAAATCACCACCGCCGCCGCAGTGAAAGAAAAAATCTTCGAAATGGACAGCTTGAAAATGGGCATGGATCGCCTTTTGAAAGCGCTTTCTTTGAAACGTTCGCTCTCAATGGACGAGTTTGAGCTCTTCAAAAAGTGGATCGTGTCGTTCGGCTTTGACGAAAATGTGGTGATTTACGTCGCCGGAGAAGTGAAAAAGCGCAAGGACTATCGCGACTATTATGTCTTTCAAGCGCTGGACAAAAAATTGGAAAAATATTATGCCAACAAGCTTTTCACGGTCGAGGACATTCAAACTTTCGAGCAGGACAGCGCAAAATCTCAAGAAATCGCCAAAAATGTGGTCAAAAATCTTGGCCTTTATTATGAAAATCTTGAGCCGGTGGTGGACAACTTTGTTTTGCCGTGGCTTGGGCTGGGCTTTTCGCAAAACATGCTCTCTGAAATCTCGACCTATTGTTTCAAATCTGGCATTCGCACGCTTGACGGCATGAACAAAGCGCTTTTGAAGTTCCAAAAACTTGGAATTTTGAGTGAACAAGCGCTGGCGGAATATTTCTCCAGTGTGCTTTCCATCGACAAAAAAATCAAGGACATTTTGGAGAGCGTCGGTCTTTCGCGCAATGTAAATCAGTTTGACCGCGACAAATTCAAGGTTTGGACAGAGGTTTGGAAGATGAGCGACAAGCTGCTTTCTTATGCCTGCACGCTCGCCGTTGGCAAGGACCAGCCGATGCAATATCTTTCCAGCATTCTTTCGTCCTTCCACGACAAAAACATCACGCGTGTGGAGGACGCCAAAAACTCGTTTGACATTGTTGCGCCAAAAAATCAAAAGCCGACCTTCTCGACCGGACGAACCTACACGAAAGAAGAGATGAACGCGCTCTTCCAGTCGATTGACGAAATTGAGGTGTGAAATGAGAAACGAAGTGACAGCCTCCGCCCTACAAATTTTGACCGAACGCAGAAGAAAGGCGGAACGGGAATTTGAAGAAAAGATGCGCCCGCTCTATGACGACCCGAAATTTGCGCCGCTCAATTCCGCCTACACGCAAATCATGATTGAAAACGCGCGAAAAGAGGCATATGGCCACAAGCAATTTGAGCAAACCGAAGAAAATTTGAAAAACGACCTCGAAAACTTGAAAAAAGAGCATGGTGTGCAAGGACTTGAGCCAAACTATTCTTGCAAAAAGTGTCACGACCGCGGATATGTGGACGGGCAAATGTGTGCTTGTTTGAAAGCCGAAATTTCAAAGCTCTTGCTTGCCGAAAGCGGCTTTGAAAAATTGGAAGATTTCGCTTCTTCAAAAGCGACCAGCGGCGAGCTTGCGCCGGCATATGAACTGATGCAAAAATGGTGCAAAAGCGATTTCAAAAAAGATTTGATTTTGCTTGCCGGGCCGACGGGTGTCGGGAAGACACACCTTGTGCGCTGCATGGCAAAAGAATTGATTGAACGCGGACTGGTGGTCAAAATCGCCACCGCCTATCGCATGAATCAAGATTTTCGCGAATTTTCCAAGACGCAAAAGGAAGATTTGCTGGACAAATACACCTCTTGCGAAGTGCTTTTCATCGACGACCTTGGCACCGAGCCGACCTACAAAAATGTGACGCTCGAAAATTTCTATTTGGTGCTGAACGAGCGCAAAATGCGAAAGCTTCCAACAGTCATCACCACAAATTTGGACCTTGCCGACATTCGAGAGCGTTATGACGAGCGCATTTCGTCGCGCATCGCCGACCGCGACACCTCCATCACCCTGCTGCTTTCCGGCAACGACAAAAGATTGAAAAAATAGGCCGCACAAAAGGCAAAAAAAGCAAAATGCTCGAAAAAGTTGCATAAAAAATAAAAAAACCGAAGATTTCTCTTCGATTTTTTTCATCTACTCAAAAATCTGAGCCAAAGTTTTGTCACTTTGTCTTGCGAAAATTTGGCGTTGTCCTCGCCATGCCCGGAGTGCATGACGGAATAATTCATCTGCAAAAGTCTTTCCAGGCTTTTCTTCATCTCGTCTTTGCTGCCGCCATAGAGGTCAATTCTGCCCATATCGCGCCCGATCAGCACGTCTCCCACAAAAAGTTCATCACCCACGCGAAAGCAAACATCGCTTTTGCTGTGGCCGCCGAGCGCAAAATATTCCACTTCAAACTCGCCCAATTTTACCACGCCATCGCCGCGCAAAAACTCGAAATCAGAAAAATCTTTTACGGCAAACTTGCCTTCGCTATAATTCTTCTCAGCATTTGAAAGATATTCTTTCGCAAATTCGCTGGCATAAATCTTGCACCCAAACGCCTTGGCATATGAAAGCGCATAAAACGCATGGTCATAGTGTCCATGCGTCAAAAACACGCCCAAAACTTTGCCTTGCTTGCCGTTTTTCAGGTTTTGAATCGCGCTTTGCACATCTTCAAGTTTTGCACCGGCATCAAAAATGACATAATTTCCGCCTTTTTCGCACAAAAAGACGTTACTTTCAATGATTTGGCTCACAACGCGTGTTGTCATTTTTTGTCTTCGACCTTCTTTCCAACAAAAATCAGCCCAAACGCATTCGGCCCCCAATGGCACGCGATGGCCGGGTCCAAGTCGTCATACACGCGCACTTGTGGCTGATATTTTTTGTCCACCATTGCCACCAAGTCGTCAAGATTTTTCTTGTTGTAGGTGTATGACGCGATGATGTCATAGTTCGGGTCGCACTCAGCAATGTCAAGCGCCTTTGCGATGGTGGTCATGCTGCTTTTGAGACCGATTTTCTTCGCGTGGACTGTCACTTTGCCGTCTTTGAAACCGATGATTGGCTTGATTTTCAGCAAACTTCCAATCATATATCCAATTCCCGTCAAGCGCCCGCCGCGATGGAGATATTCCAGCGTCTCTGGAATCGCCATGATGTATATGCGCGGAATAAGGTCGTTGACACGCGCTTCAATTTCGTCCAAACTTTTGTCGCGGCAACGATTGATTTCGTCCACAATCAGCCTCATGCCGCCAACGGCCATTTGGCTGTCAATCACGCGAACTTTCGGGTTCTTTTCAAACATTTTTTTGATTGAATCGCAAGTGCTTGAAATTTTGCTTGAAATTGTCACAATCACAACATCATCGCCGGCATTTGTGCATTCGGTGACCTGTTTTTCAAGTTCGACCAAATCTGGCAGTGATGTTTTTGGAAATTTTTTCTCTTTAATCAAAAAGTCATAGAACACATCATAGTCCAAATCGACCCCATCTTTATATTCTTTTTCACCCAAAATGACATTGAGCGGAATCAATTTGACATCATACTTTTGTGCTTCGTCTGGCTTAATGCTTGATCCAGAGTCCACAAAAACCTTTAACATATCTCCTCCAAAGAAAAACTGTTTACTGTCTTTGGTATATTATAAAATACTATATGATCCAAAGTCAAATAAAATTGAAAAAAGCCAAAATTTTTGAGAAAGAGCTTTTTAATAAAATTTTATTAAAATTATTTTTGCCAAAAAAACATTCTTTAACAAAAAAATCCTGTCTTGCGACAAGATTTTTTCAAATTCAAAATTAAAGTGTGCACTTTGTCATGCCGCCATCAACATTCACTGCAACACCTGTGATGTAGTGAGCTGGTTCACTGGTGAGGAACACAACGGCATTTGCGATTTCTTCCGCTTTTGCATAGCGTC
>CANQWP010000084.1 GCA_947627585.1 uncultured Clostridia bacterium | reverse complement strand
TGGAAGGTCCACAGGGAATTCAAGGCCTTCAAGGTGCTCCCGGTGCGCAAGGCCCACAGGGCCCACAAGGCGAGCGTGGCCCAGCCGGTCAAAATGGTGCAGTTGGCCCGCAAGGTCCACAAGGGCAACAAGGTCCAGCCGGCGAACGCGGTCCACAAGGACCCCAAGGTCAACAAGGTCCGCGTGGCCCTCAAGGAGCAACAGGGCCATATCAAATCAAATCGGCGTTCATCATCTCATATGCTGAGGCAGGCTATTTATATGAAAATGATGGACTGAAAATCGACTCTGGCGCGCGCCTTCCACTGATGAGGGTCGAAACAAACTATGGCAACATTGTCGCCATAAACAACAATGGCATCACGTTCAACGAGACGGGAGTCTATCAAATAACCTTTTCGACAAGCGGTCGCGTTCAAATGACCCATTCAAATTTTGATTCAGGAACGGACTTTGTTGCAATCGGTTTTCGCGTCACCGGTGCCGAGCAAATCTTGGCGGCAGCAAACTCATGGTCAATTGAGCAAGCACCAAAAACGCTTTTCGGTCAAGGAGTTTTTGTGGTCTCGGACACCAGCAAAGTGTATGAGCTTGTCAATCTTCAAAAAAAGCCTATTTACATCTATGGCTGCGACATAACCCAATCAATCACAAGCTCCTATTTTGCCAGCACGTTGGTGACAATCATAATCACAAAGCTTTCGCCTTCTGTGACATAAAAACAAAAATTGTTAAAAAATAATCAAAAAGACAAAAAAAATAATTTTTTGCTAAATTTTAACAAAAAAAAACACAAAAAAAGTGATTTTTTCAATAATTTAAATAAAAAAATCGAGTTTTTAAAAAAATGATGATATTATTAGATAATATCGATTTGAAAAATGCATAAAAAAGGCGAAAATTGACATAAAAAATAAAAATTTAACAAAAAAAACAAAAAAATATAAAAAATGCGCAAAAAACACGACTTTTTTGCGTTTTTTTATTTTTTTTGGAATTAATTGTTTGATTATGTAAGGGAAAAAGACAAGAAACACTTATCTTTTTCCAAAGCGAACTTTTACAAAATCTTGACAAATGTGATGCGGTTCAAGCCAACTGTTCCATTAATTGGAGTGAACTCTGCACCCGAATTGTTGATGAGTTCGAAAGAGTCCCCTGCTTGAGCAGTGATCACTGCCGAGCCGTTCAAATAGGCTGTTCCAGTGGTTGCGGTGACTGCGTTTGCGGACGCGCTTTGTCCAAGCGGAGTTCCTGTTTCTGCAGTGTTGACCAAACTTACAACAATTTGTTGCTGAGTTGCGCCGTTTGTGATTCCAAGGCTCCAAATGACAAGATAGGTGCCGCCCTCCTCAACAGTGATTGCTCCGGTTGAAGTTTCAAGCGAAATTCCGGAAGCCTCACCCTGAGAGTTGAAAACAATTGGGGTCTCGTTCACTGTTGCTGATGTGGACGACGTGGAAGCCATAAGATATGCTGTTGTCAAAACCGGTGTGTCGCCTGTTGGGCCTTGAGGAATGTTGAAAGTCAATTCCACATTGCCTTCTGCGGTCGTTTGCGCCGTGACAGAAGCGTCGTCACCCGGATCAAGTGTGTTTGTGCCAGCAACTGTGATTGTTGGGGTTGCTCCTGTCGGGCCGATTGGACCAGTTGGGCCTGTCGCACCTGTCGGGCCTGTCGGACCGGTTGGACCGGTTGCACCTGTTGGACCAGTAACACCTGTTGGGCCGATTGGACCAATCATTCCAAAACCTGTTGGGCCAATTGGACCCGTTGCGCCTGTTGCACCTGTTGGGCCGATTGGACCTTGCGGACCAGTCGCACCTGTTGCGCCCGTTCTGCCCACTGGGCCAACTGGGCCTTGCGGACCCGGAGTGGTCACAAAGATGGTTGAGCCACCTTGAAATGGTCTCCCACAGCCACAAAATAAATTATTTCCGTACAAAACTCAAATCCTCCTTTGAAGTGTGCCTTCTCCCCTTCAAAGCAGGCTCAAATACATTTTATGGAATTTTGAAAATTTTGTTATTTCTGCACCTTTTTCAAAAAATATTCTAAAAAATTCACTTTTTTAATAAAACAGTCTTGAAAAGGTAAAATCTTTGTGATATAATCCTGTCATGGGCACAAAAAAAGAAGTCAAAGTGATATCAAAAAAGAAGATTGTTTTAAAAAACGGTCAGTCAGTGAAATTGGAATTTTATCAATTCCCCGAACTTAATTCTATTTACGCCGTAGATAAAAATGAAAGCATTGTTGGAATTTTAAGTTTTGAAATCATGCATAAATATGTTTGTCCTCTTTCTAAAGAAGAAAATCTGGAAATGATTCACAAAAACGTGACTTCTGTGCAAAAAAACGAACTTGAAATCAACGTTCTTCAGTCAAACAGGGACATCTTTGACATAAAAGACAATGTTTTGACTATTGGCGAATGGAAATATAAACTTAAAAAGAGCTCGGCAATTTTGGATTTGATTGAAATCAAAGACAAAAATTTCTTTCAAGTTGGGCTCGGAAGCGCAATGCATAAAGAAATGGAAGATTTCGCGCAAAAAGAAGGCTGCTCTGAAATTCGCCTTGCTCATTATTTTCCAATTGGCGAATTTGCCCATGGGGCACGCCCGTTCTATGAACACAAAGGCTATGTTTTCAAAAATAATGGTGGCGTGCTTGAGGTCTATAAGCCTTTACAAGAAAAATCTCAAACAAAAGCCCAAGAAATTGCTTTGCTGGAAACTTCTTTCTCTGGAACTCGATGCCCCACTCCGGCAATTCAAAATCAAGAAGAGACTTTTGAAGCTTCAAAATCCAGTTCTTATGGAACGCCAATAAATCAAAAATATTTGAATGAGTTTGCTGACAAACAAAAATAAAAAGCACCAAAACTGGTGCTTTTCTTTATTCTTCAACCGGCTTTTTTGCCTTTATTTCTTTGGCGTTTGCTTCTTTTTCTTCCTTTGGAACAATTCTTCGAAGGTCAATCCTTCCTTTTTCGTCAACTTTGATGACTTCGACTTCAACCTTGTCGCCAATTTTGACAACGTCTTCCACTTTGTCAACACGTTTGTTGGAAAGTTTTGAAATGTGGATCATGCCTTCTTTTCCGCCACCAAGGTCAACAAAAGCGCCAAAGTTCATGATGCGCACAACTGTTCCGTCATACACGTCGCCAACTTCCACGTCTTCCACAATTGAAAGGATGATTTTTCTGGCTTTTTCGTTCATTTCGGCATCGACGCCAGCAATGTAAACTGTGCCGTCGTCCTCGATGTCAATCTTCACGCCGGTCTCATCAATAATCTTGTTGATGGTCTTTCCGCCAGAGCCAATAACATCCTTGATTTTGTCTGGGTCGATTGTGAAGGTGATGATTTTTGGAGCATACTCTGAAAGTTGCGGCCTTGGCTCGCTGATGCAAGCAAGAAGTTTGTCCATGATGAACATTCTTCCAATTTTTGCTCTTTCAAGCGCCTCGGTGAGAATTTTCTTGTCGATGCCCTTGATTTTGATGTCCATTTGAATGGCTGTCACGCCCTTTGCTGTTCCGGTCACCTTAAAGTCCATGTCGCCCAAGAAGTCCTCAAGGCCCTGAATGTCCGAAAGCACGGCCACTTTGCCCGATTTTTCGTCTTTGATCAAGCCCATTGCAATTCCGGCAACAGGAGCGGAAATTTTTACGCCGCCGTCCATGAGCGCAAGCGTTGAGCCGCACACACTGGCCATTGAAAATGAGCCGTTTGAAGAAAGCACTTCGCTGACAATTCGAAGAGCATATGGGAACTGCGTTTCGTCAGGAATGACAGGCTCAAGCGCACGTTCTGCGAGTGCCCCGTGCCCGATTTCGCGACGGCCGACACTTTTGATCATCTTTGCTTCGCCGGTTGCATATGGTGGCATGTTGTAGTGGTGAACGTAGCGGTTCACTTCTTCGTCGTCCAAGCCTTCAAGCTTTTGGATGTCGCTCACTGTGCCCAAAGTGAGGCAAGAGAGCACTTGTGTTTCGCCGCGTGTGAACACAGCCGAACC
>CANQWP010000083.1 GCA_947627585.1 uncultured Clostridia bacterium | reverse complement strand
CATCATGTATAGCCTCATTCTTTCCTTCATGATGGCGTTTTCAATCTCAATCGCCATTTTCGTTCCAATTTTCTGGATCTTTGCCGCTGGACTTGTTTGCTTCTTGATTTCCGACCTCGTGCTTTCGCTTCAATATTTTGGCGGACAGACGGCAAAAGTTTGGATTTATGTCAATCACATTTTATATTACATCGCCCAAATTTTGATTGCTCTTTCTGTGCTGCTTGTGGTTGTGAAATAAACTTTTTTGGACAAAATCGTTTTTAATTTTTAAAAAATATAACAAAAAAAGCCGCATTTTTGCGGTTTTTTTATGCTCTTTTTCTCATGCGAACAATTTTGTTCCCATCTTCGTCTTCATAAATTCTTCGAATTTTGCTTTTCTTTTCGGAATTCTCGCTGCTTTGCACGGACTGGCGGAGCGCGTCCATAAGGTTTGTGATTGTTTTTGGTCGCGCCGCTTTTGGCGTTTGAATTTTTTGACCGGCAATTTTGTCCGCGATGGCCTTTTTCAAGCGCTCTTTATATTCATTCTTGAAATCTTTAATTTCAAACTTTTTGGTCATGTTTTCAACAAGTTTTTTTGCAAGTTCAAGTTCTTCTTTTTTGACCACATCTTTCGGCTTTTCGACCGGATTCTCTTGCACTTCATCGGCAAAATGAAGTTTTGAAATCACCAAAAGCCCGTCAATCACCCGAAGGGCAATCAAGCTTTCCGTTTGCCCCAGCACCGCCTTTGCGATTCCGACTTTTTTCTCGCTTTCAAGCGCCTTTGTGAGAAGTGCATAAGCGCTCTTTGCCCCTGTCGGCTGAACATAATAGGAATCTTGATAAAAAATTGGGTCAATATCGGCCAGATTTGAAAATTGCAAAATTTCGATGTTTTCATCGCGCTTTGTTTTCAATTTTTCAAATTCTTGTGGTGTGATGACGACATATTTGCCGCGCTTATATTCATATCCTTTCACAATATCCTCGGGCGAAATTTTTGCTGGGCAATTTTCGCATGTTTTTTTGTATTTAATGCGCTGCCCGGTCTTTTTGTAGAGCAAATTGAAGCCGATGTCGGTGTTTTTTGTGCACGAATGCAACACAACCGGAATATACACCAGTCCAAACTGAATTGCCGATTTGATCTTTGCCATAAAGCACCTCGTTTTTTATTTTGCGCAAGAAAACAAAATATATGAAACGCTTGCGCCGAAAGTCTCTCTGCAAACTCTCTCGTTCACAAAAAAAATTAAAAAATTTTAAATAATTATGTCGAATGCTTTGGAGAATTTTGAGCAAATATGCTAGAATTTATATTGAACTTCAAAGTTTCAAAATATAATATGATAGAAGGGAAAAATCATGATCATTACTCTCGTCACAGATCAATTTTATCAAAACAATCACGGCACAAGTGTCTCCGCACAAAGATTTTATGACGGACTTGTGGCGCTTGGCCACACTGTGCGCGTGTTGGCAATCGACAGCGAAGGAAACACCGCTTATGCGCTCAAAGAAAGATATTTCGGCAAGCCGATCAACGCGATCATTCACTCACAAGGAATGCAGCTTGCAAAGCCTGACAAAGAAACCATCAAAAAAGCAATTGAGGGCGCTGACATTGTGCATGTCTATATGCCTTTCAAACTTGGCTACAAAACCATTCAAATTTGCCGAGAAATGAATGTTCCGTGTACGGCGGGCTTTCACCTTGTGCCAGAAAACATCACCTCAACGCTCTATTGCAATCATGTTCAGCCACTCAACTTTTCTTTTTGGAACAAGTTCTATCGTCAAACATATCGTTACATCAAACACATTCACTGCCCGTCGCTTATGGTGGCAAAACAATGTGCTGAGCACAAATTTCACTCAAACTTGCATGTGATTTCAAATGGATATAACAACATCTTTGAAATGCACCCAGAAGAAAAGCCAGAAATTTTCAAGGACAAAATCGTCATCGCATTTGTTGGAAGATTTTCTCGTGAAAAACGCCATGAAACAATCATCAAAGCCGTCAAACTGAGCAAATATAAGGACAAAATCCAGCTCATTTTTGGCGGAAAGGGTCCGACAAAAAGACACATTATGAAAATATCAAAGAAACTGCCTGTATATCCCGTTTTTGGCTTTTTCACGCGTGAACAACTCATTTCTATGTTCAATTTTGCCGATCTTTACATTCACCCTGCCGACATCGAGGTCGAGGGACTCAGTTGTTTGGAAGCCGTGGCATGCGGCTGCGTTCCAATTGTTTCGGACAGCAAAAAGTCGGCTTCTTCACAGTTTGCCGTGCATGAACAAAGCGTTTTCAAAAACAAAAATGCGCGCGACCTTGCGGCAAAAATTGATTGGTGGATCGAGCACCCAGAAGAACTCATATCTCAGCGCCCTGTTGTTGCCGAGCACGCAAAAGCTTTCACAATTGAAAAGAGCATGCCATTTTATGTTGAGATGTTCAAAGAGGCCATCAAAGACTGGGATCCAAAATATGACGGGGGGGGGAAAGAAAGCAATCAAGACTCGCATAATAAACAACTATGCAACAACAAAGATTGCTCCTCCAAGCAAAACAAACAAAAACTGATTCCAAGTTTTTCATATCAAAAGACATTTTCAAGATGCCATAAATCTTTCCAATTTTTTATTGGAAAGATTTTTTGTTTGCCGCAATCCTAAAAAATTTTTAAAAAATGTCAATTTTTATCATTTTTTGACTGTTTTTGAAGCAAATTAAAACAAATGAATCTAAAAATTTTGAAAAATATATTGGAGCAAATCATGTATCACGAAATCTTTCATTCAGCAAACATCATTTTCTATATCTGCCTTGGCATAAGCATTTTGCTTCTTCTGCAAAAAATTGTTTATCACGTTTTTGGTCTTATTCCATCAAAAAGGTTTCCAAACGCCAAGAAAAATCACAAATATGCCATTTTGATTCCTGCACGAAATGAAAGCAAGGTTATTGAGGGCATTTTGAATTCGATAAAAAATCAGGACTATGACCATTCGCTTTTGGACACATATATCATTGTGGAAAGTGCTGACGACCCGACTTGCGAAATTGCCAAGAAATATGATCGCACTCACATTTTTGTGCGAGAACATTTGGAACTTAAAGGAAAAGGACATGCCCTTGACGAAGTCGTGAAAAGCATTTTTGCTTCTGGGGAAAAATATAAGGCATTTTTCATCTGCGATGCCGACAACGTTCTCGCCCCAACCTTCATCACAGAAATGAACAAATGCTATGATGCCGGCTATGACATTGCGGTCGGCTATCGCAACAGCAAAAACTGGAACGGTGGATGGATTGCAAGTGACAGCGCCCTCACCTTTTCAATGATCAACACTTTCCAGAACAAAGGTCGCTCAAGATTCAATCAAAAAGTGGTCCTCAGCGGCACAGGTTTCTATGTTTCTTCACAAATTTTGGAAAAACTTGGCGGTTGGAAGTTTTTTGAACTGACCGAAGATGTGGAATTTTCGATGTACTCCATCGTCAACGATATCAAAGGGACTTACAACGAATATGCGGAGTTCTTTGACGAACAGCCGACAAAGTTGAAAGCTTCGTGGAATCAACGACTGCGCTGGGTGAAAGGTTTCACGACCGTGCAGAAAAAATATAAGAAAAAACTTTTTAAAGGCATGCTTTTTGACAAACACAACAAACTCAGCAAATATGAATATGTTGTCAACATCTTGCCTGTCGTTTGTCTTCTTGTGACCGCAATTGTGTATGCCGTTTTCAATCTTGTTTTTGGAATTGTCTGCTCCGCACAAGGCGCTCCCCTTGCCACACAAGTTTGGATCGCTTTTGCCGCTGCGACCGGCTCAATTTATGGCTTCTTTGTGCTCTATGCCGCCATCATGCTTTTTGCGGAAAGAAAACATTCGGACATAACTTTTTGGAACGGTGTCATTTGCTGTTTTATGTTTCCAATTTTCAGCGCAATGTATATTCCAATTTTCTTCGAATCAATTTTCAAGAAAGAAGTTGAGTGGAAGCCAATTGTGCATTCTGTGACAACAGTCGAAAATCAAACTGTGGAGTTCAGCCTTGAAGAAAGCAGGTC
>CANQWP010000082.1 GCA_947627585.1 uncultured Clostridia bacterium | reverse complement strand
ATAAGTCAATTTTTCGATTATGCGATTGACAACAAATGGGTGCAAACAAATCCCGTTGCAAGAATTAAAATTTCAAAAAAGGACAGAAAAGTCTATGACGAAGACGAAAATTACAAAGCGCTGCCGCCGGAGATAAGAGATAAATTTATAGCGGCTTTAAACGAAGACGAGGCAAACTTTATTAAGCCACTTTGCTTTTGTATGATGTTTGCAGGACTGCGCATTGGCGAAGTGATTGCTTTGAAGTGGAAAAACTTTGATGAGCAAAACAAGACATTGAAGATTGAACGGTCGATAACACAAGTCCCCAAATTTGATAGCAACGGAAATATTATTTCAAGAGTGACAGTTGTGGGCGATACAAAGACCACCTGCTCTGTTCGAGAAATACCAATTACAGACATTGTTGTGCAAACGCTTAAAGAATGGCGAACAAAACAATTTGAAAGACAACTAACAAATAAAGAAGTCACAGCGAACTTAATCGCACCGACTTCTTTTATTTTTGCAAACGATGACGGAAGTGTGCGCACATATTCTGGAACAAGACAAATTTTTGACCGATTTAAACGCAGAAATGGGCTTGATAAATGCGGAATTCACTTCCATTCGTTAAGGCACACCTTTTCAAACATGTTGTTTGAAATGAACGAGAATCCAAAAGTTATCCAACAGCTTCTTGGACACAAAGATGTCAAAACCACAATCACTGTTTATAATTCCGTCAACAGCGAATATGTGCGAGAAGCCACCGATAAACTAAACGATAAAATCAAAAGCACGCAACAAGAAACAGAAAAAGAAGAACAAAATCATTTTGAAGAGATGTCTGACGAAGAATTGGAACTACAACTCGAACTTATCCGCAGGCAAAAACGAAAAGAAAAACAAAAAGATTTTGAGATGTGAAATATACTTTTTACAAACGAAGTTAAGACTAAAGAAAAATTGCTTGACTTTTTATATAAAGTATGCTAACATAAAAAAGCCAATTGGGCAATTAAAAGGTGGTGTTTTTATGACACAATTTTTGAACTTGCCCGTTCTGCTTAATTGTCTGAGCTAAAGGGCAACATTTTTTCACGTAGAACAATAACTACGCAAAGGAAGACACCTTGAAGAAACGGGACTCATCAAACTGTTTGTAGAAAGTAGGTGGATCTATGGAGAATAGGGACTCCTACGCTCAATGCGTTGGGAACTGCAATGTGGGGCCCGCTATGCGAGGAGTATAGCAACATTGAAGTGAAAAATCTTTTGAAGATGCAAAGGGCAGTAAAAAAATATTGGGATAAGAGCATGTGTGATGAGCATGCTCTTTTTTTGACACCATATGACACCATTTGGAATGGATTTGGGCAGTTTTAGATGAATTTAGACCGAAAGTTGATGATTTAACTTTCGGTCTATTTTTTATGATTTTTTTGACACCTAAATGTATCCAATTTGACACCAAATATTTTTCAGTGCCAAAATTGTGTGAAAATTTATGGAAACAAAAAATCGCTAAATCCCTTTTATTTTCGGGTGTTTAGCGATTTTGAAAAGTGGAGCTTATGATGGGATTCGAACCCATGACCTCAGCCTTACCAAGGCTGTGCGCTACCTGCTGCGCCACATAAGCATATGAAATTTTTGTTGAGTTTTTGGTGTTTGGATTTGCCACATTTTTGTTTTACCAAGGCTGTGCGCTACCTGCTGCGCCACATAAGCAAAATTTTGTTTGCGCAAACATCATAACATATTTTTTTTTCAAAGTCAATTTAATTTTCAAAGTTTTTTGTTGTTAACAAAAATATTGATGCAAATTTGAAATATCAAAGCATCATTTTGTTTGACTTTGCACCATATTATGTGATATATTTTGTTTGAAATTTGTGGAGGCAGTTATGGACGTTATGTTTTGGGTTTGGCTTGGCGTAATCGTGATTTCTGCAATTGTCGAGCTTGCCACAATGGAAGTTGTGTCTATTTGGTTCACTTTTGGGGCGGTTGTCCCTTTCATTTTGGCGGCCACACGTGCGGTGAACTGGGTTTGGCAGCTTGTTATTTTTGTTTGCGTCTCTGCACTTTTGATTGTTGGGCTGAGGGAAATTACAAAAAAGTTTTTGCTTCGAAATTCAAACGAAAAGACAAATTTAGATGCGCTTGTCGGCCAGAAGTTTCGCATGATTTCGCGCACCGATTTTGAGACTGTTGGAAGCGTGAAAATCAACGATGTCGTTTGGAGCGCAATTGGCGAAAATCAGCAAGCGATTGAGGCGGGGGAAATTGTTGAAATTGTCAAAATTTCTGGAAACAAAATGATTGTTAAAAAAGCTGAGGAAAAGAAAGTTGAAAGCGTGGCACGACGCTGAAAAAGCGGCCGCCAAAAGAAACAATAGGCGTTGAAAAAGCGACAGAGAAAAAGCGCACAAAAAAAGAATAACAAAAAGTTGAAGGAGAAAAGAAAATGATTTTTGGAGTTGTTTTTGGCATTTTGGGGGCAGTGATTTTGGTGTTTTTGCTCTCATCAATTCGAATTGTAAGACAGGCCACAGCAGTTGTTGTGGAAAGGCTTGGAAAATTTCACAAAACACTTGACACGGGTGTGCATATGGTCATTCCATTCTTTGACCGTTGCAGCAGACCGATTTCGCTGAAAGAAATTGTGGCGGATTTCAAACCTCAACCGGTGATCACGAAAGACAACGTGACAATGCAAATTGACACTGTGGTCTATTTTCAAGTGACGGATCCGAAACTTTTCACATATGGCGTTGACAGCCCGGTGCGTGCCATTGAGAACTTGACCGCAACAACTTTGAGAAACATTGTCGGCGAACTTGAACTTGATGAAACTCTCACTTCGCGTGACACTGTCAACACAAAAATGCGCGTCATTTTGGACGAGGCGACTGACCCATGGGGCATCAAAATCAATCGTGTGGAACTGAAAAACATTTTGCCGCCAAAAGACATTCAAGAGGCGATGGAGAAACAAATGCGTGCCGAGCGTGAACGCCGCGAACAGATTTTGCGTGCGGAAGGTGAAAAGAAATCTTCCATTCTTGTTGCGGAAGGCGAAAAGCAGGCTCAAATCTTGCGCGCGGAAGCGGAAAAAGAGACAAAAATTTTGCAGGCTCAGGCCGAAAAAGAGGCAACAATCGCAAGGGCGGAAGGTGAAAACAAAGCGATTGAACTCATCAACAAGGCAAATCCAAACGCTGCCTACATCACTTTGCAAGGCTTTGAGGCGCTGAAATCTCTTGCTGACGGCAATTCGACAAAAATCATCGTTCCAAGCGAAATCCAGAATGTGGCCGGACTTCTCACAAGCATGACCGAAGTTGTCAAAGGCGAGAAAAACATCAAAAATTCAAAAAAGTAAGTTGAAAGATTAAGAAAAATTAAATCACAAAAAAACGAGAAGGTTATCTCGTTTTTTTGTTGATTCAAGTTTTAATTTTGATTCTCACTTGCCAATTCTTTTTCTTTCAGTTTGTTGTAAATTTTCAAAAGGCGAGGGCGCAAAAATCGTTGAAGCATGACAGGAATGATGTTTAAGATGAAAATGACAAGCAGTCCGCAAAGGCCAATTGTGACATAAAATTCTGGGCGCAAAAATACAAAGAAAATTGGCGTCAGCAAAATGTCCACAAAATGCAAGATTGATGCGTTGATGTTTTCATATAAAAAGCGCTCATAAAACGCGGAATTTTTGCACTCTTTTGGGTCGATTTTCTTTTTGAAACCGACCATTTTTCCAAAATCGGGCACAATCTTTTTCCATTTGTCAATTTTGATTTTTTCATAAAATCTTTGCTCATATTTTGGAACGCGAAAAATTTTGCTGTTTGGATTGAACTTGATTTTTGTCGCATAGCGCGCCACAAGCATGATGAGTGCGCACAAACAGCCACTGAAAGTGGTGTAGGCAAGATAGTCCGTCAAGATGTCAAGATATGGAATGTTGTGCTGGGCGGCGATTGGGAAACTTGTGAAAATGCTTATTGCGGAAAAGACCAAATAAATGATTGCATAGAACATATTTTCCCTCTTTTTTTTTATAACTTTTTCACAACCATGGTGCTGCTGCCGCTTTTGCCTGCCTTTTGGCCGC
>CANQWP010000081.1 GCA_947627585.1 uncultured Clostridia bacterium | reverse complement strand
CGCGTCCACCATTTTGAATTTGTATGGCGGATAGATGAAAATTTGTGTCTCGCGTTTTTGCGCGCAAAGTTTGCCCGTCGCGTCAACTCCGCTTTCAAGCACCCGCACCGATGTTGTGCCGACCGCGATGATGCGCCGCCCCTCCGCCTTGGCTGTATTTATTTTGTCCGCAACTTCGGGCGAAATCTCGAAATATTCGCTGTGCATTTCGTGATTTTTGATGTTGTCCTCTTTGACAGGGCGAAAAGTCCCAAGCCCGACGTGGAGCAGCACTTCACAAATCTCAATGCCGTTCTCACGAATTTTTTGTAGAAGTTCGGGCGTGAAATGCAAGCCGGCAGTTGGCGCGGCGCTTGAGCCTTCAATTTTGGCATACACCGTTTGATAGCGGTCGCGATTTTTCAGTTTTTCTTTGATGTATGGCGGCAGCGGCATTGTTCCAATTTCCATCAAATGCTCTTCAAAAGTCTTGTTTGGAGCGAAATCAAAGCGAATTTTGCACGCGCCATAGTCCCCTTTTTCCGTCACGACACACTTTATGTTCTCGTTGAACACCACCTCTGTCCCCACGTCAAGACGCTTGGCTGGCTTTGTGATGACTTCCCAATTTTTCAGGTCAAAGCGCTTTTGCAAAAGCACTTCAATCTTCGCGCCGGTGCTGGACTTGAAGCCAAAAAGGCGCGCCGGCAAAACCTTTGTGTTGTTGACCACAAGCATGTCGCCCGGTCGCAAAAAGTCCACGATATCAAAGAAATGTTTGTGCAAAATTTCGCCACTTTTGCGATTGTAGCATAAAAGACGCGAATGGTCGCGCGGCTCAATTGGAGTTTGCGCAATCAGTTCGCTTGGCAGGTCATAAAAATAGGTGCTTCGCAAAAGGTTTCTGCTTTCTTTTTCCATGTTTTCCCAATTTTTGTCTTAGATTTGTCTTCGATCTTTGTCCTTAATTTAGGCTAAAATTTACTCATGCGCAGGCACATCAAGCCCAAGATGTTTATATGCATTTTCAAGTGCTACGCGGCCGCGCGGAGTGCGTGCGATGAAGCCGAGTTGCAAAAGATATGGCTCATACACGTCCTCGATTGTTCCGCTGTCCTCGCAAATTGTGGCGGAAAGCGTTTCCAAGCCCACCGGCCCGCCGCCGAACTTGTTGATGATGCTGTCCAAAATTTTGCGGTCGATGAAGTCAAGCCCAAGGTCGTCAATTTCCATTTTTGCAAGTGCTTGGTCGGTGATTTCCTTGGTGATTTTGCCGGAGCCCAAAACTTCGGCATAGTCGCGCACACGCTTCAACAGTCTGTTTGCAATTCGCGGAGTTCCGCGCGAACGCTTTGCAATGTCAAGGCTGGCGCTTGGGTCAATGTCGATTTTCAAAATGCTTGCCGAGCGCGTGATGATTTCTTGAAGTTCGGCTGGCTCATAGAGCTCAAGTCGGCAAATGACGCCAAAGCGGTCGCGCAGCGGCCCGGTCAGCATTCCGGCCTTTGTGGTTGCGCCAATCAGTGTGAAAGGCTGAATTTTGAGGCGCATATTCTTCGCCGATGGCCCTTTGCCGACAATGAAATCGAGCGCAAAGTCTTCCATGGCCGGATACAAAATCTCTTCCACGCTTTTGTTCAAGCGGTGAATTTCATCGATGAACAAAACGTCGTTTTTGCCAAGATTTGTCAAGATTGCCGCCAAGTCCGCCGCATGCTCAATCGCCGGCCCGGACGTCACCTTAAACTGCGAGCCAAGTTCGTTGGCGATGATGTGCGCAAGAGTGGTCTTGCCAAGCCCCGGCGGGCCATAAAGAAGCACGTGGTCCAGCGCATCTTTACGCGTTTTCGCCGCCTTGATATACACCTCCAAACTCTGTTTGACCTTCGTCTGCCCGACATATTGTGAAAGCGCAGTTGGCCTCAGTGAGTTTTCAATTTCAGCGTCCGTCCAGTTTTTGCTGCTTGTTATGAATCTGTCTTCCATATCTTTTTCCTTTTACAATATTTTCAAAATCTAAATTCAATAATTCATTTTTGTTGTTTACGCGTTGTCAAACCTTCCAAATTTTTCTAGATTTTTTTGCATAACACCGCAATATATGGTGTGTTATGCATGCATACTACACTTCATATTGTGCTATTTGATTATTTAGAATCATTTTCCATATTCTTTCAGCACTTTCAAAATGATTTCTTCTGCGGTGGAGTTTTCGGCCATTTTGCTGCGAGCAAGACGATATGCCTCATTTTTGTTTACACCCAAATTGATAAGGGTCTGCACGGCATCATTCAAAACGCCCTCGTTGATGTTTTCCATAAGTGGCAAATCGTCAAAGCCGCCAAGCGAAACAGCAGTGATTTTGTCTTTAAGCTCGAGACAAATGCGTTCGGCGCTCTTTTTGCCAAGTCCCTTCACTTTTGAAAGCGCGGTCGTGTCGCCGTTGGCAATGGCGGTCATAAGTTCGGAAAGTTTGACCCCAGACAAAACTGCAATCGCGCTTTTTGGACCGATTCCAGAAACTGTTATCAATTTTTCAAACATCGCTTTTTCTTCGGCGGTCGCAAAGCCATATAAGCACACGCCCGTGTTTTCGCTGACTTGCAAATAGGTCAAAACTTTCACCGTTTCGCCTTCCATCGGCAAACTTGCAAGTGTGTTGTTTGAAATGGCCATCTCATAGCCCACTCCATTCACGTCCAGCACAAGCAAATTTTCGTTTTTTTCTTCAATCGTCCCCACAAGAAATGAAATCATTTTTGTCGTCCTTTTTTAATATAAAAGTTTCTCGTTTCAAGTTTTTTTTAATTATGTATCATCACAAAATCAAGCAGTGGCCTTTTAAATCATGTTGTTGTTCAGCATTGGATTGATTTGGCTGTGGCACAGCGCAACGGCAAGTGCATCGGCGGCGTCGTCCGGCTTTGGAATTTTCTCCAGCCCAAGCACCGCTTTAACCATAAACTGCATCTGCTTTTTGTCAGCGCGCCCATTTCCGGTCAGCGCCTGCTTAATTTGCATTGGCGTATATTCGAAAATTCTCTCGCAATGCTTTGTCGCAGTCAACACAATCACCCCGCGCGCCTCGGCAACGGGAATGACGGTGGTTTGGTTGCGAAAATAGAAAAGTTCTTCGATCGCCACTTCGTCCGGCCTGTATCTTTCAAAAAGCACGCGCAAACTTTCTTCAATTCGCTGCAAGCGCACCGGAAAGCTTTCTTCTTTTGGCGTTTCAATCACGCCATAGTCCACAACGGCGTTGTTGCGATGCGTGTCGATGATGCCATAGCCGACAATGCCATAGCCCGGGTCAATTCCTAAAATTCTCATGATAACATTTTAATAAAAAACACCCCGCCTTGTCAAACAAAAACGGAGTGTTGTTGAATTTCGTTGAAATTGTTTTCTTATTCCTCTTCCTCGCTGAGATTCACGTTGTGATAGACTTCTTGAACGTCGTCAAGGTCCTCAAGGGCATCAATCATACGCTGGAATTTGGCTTGTTGATCTTCGCTCAAATCGACATACAAGTCCGGGACAAGTGCGGTCTCGCTGGACACAACATTATAGCCCTTCTTTTCCAATTCTTCGCGCATTTTGCCGTCCTCGTTGGCTTCGGTGATGATTTCCACGCTGTCCTCGTCCTCTTGGACGTCAACTGCGCCAAGTTCAATGGCGTCAAGCATCAACGCCTCGGCATCTTTCACATCAACAACCACAACAATGCCTTTGCGTTTGAAAAGATAGGACACACACCCGTTGCTGCCCAAACTTCCGCCGTGCTTGTCAAAAGAGTGGCGAACGTCGCCGGCCGTGCGGTTTTTGTTGTCCGTCAAACACTCAACAATGACAGCCGAGCCGCCCACGCCATAGCCCTCATATGTGATGGCCTCATAGTTCACGCCGCCAAGTTCGCCGGCAGCCTTCTTGATTGAGCGCTCAATGTTGTCGCTTGGCATGTTGTTTTGCTTTGCTTTTGCGATGATGTCTTTCAGCTTGCTGTTAACGTTAGGGTCGCTTCCGCCTTGTTTGACGCACACAGCAATTTCACGCCCAATTTTTGTGAAGATTTTGCCTCTTGCGGCATCAGTTTTTCCTTTTTTGGCTTGAATGTTATGCCATTTTGAATGTCCCGACATGATTTTCTCCTAAAAATTAAATTTTGTTGTTTAAGAATTCAAGAAGTTTTTTCAAATTCTCATCGTTGTTTGAAACGATATATTTTTGATTGTCTTGATAGATGGCTGCCCCCGCTTGTTTGTCCAAATAT